>NZ_JBLTJC010000116.1:0-28553 GCF_048158785.1 Streptomyces colwelliae
TACCGGTCTCATACGCGAATCTTCACGACTCCGGACACCCGGCTCACCAGGCGTGATTAGCGTCCCCTGTCGTGCACTTGGCAGAAACGCCCCTTGAGGATGGGACGGGTAGGGGCGGCGGGGGCGAAGAACTCCCGGCGTCAGCCCTTCAGCTCCACCGCCACCAGCTCCGCGATCTGCACCGCGTTCAGCGCAGCGCCCTTGCGGAGGTTGTCGTTGGAGATGAACAGGGCCAGCCCGTGCTCGACCGTCTCGTCGGCGCGGATGCGGCCGACGTACGACGGGTCCTGGCCGGCCGCCTGGAGAGGCGTCGGGATGTCGGTCAGGGCGACACCCGGGGCGCCGCCGAGCAGCTCCGTCGCGCGCTCGACCGAGATGGGGCGGGCGAAACGGGCGTTGACCTGGAGGGAGTGCCCGGAGAAGACCGGGACGCGCACGCAGGTGCCGGAGACCTTGAGCTCCGGGATCTCCAGGATCTTGCGGGACTCGCTGCGGAGCTTCTGCTCCTCGTCGGTCTCGTGCAGGCCGTCGTCGACGATCGAACCGGCGAGGGGGAGCACGTTGAAGGCGATCGGCCGCTTGTAGACCTGCGGCTCGGGGAAGTCGACCGCGCCGCCGTCGTGGGTCAGCTTGTCCGCGTCGGCGACGACCTTCAGCGCCTGCCCGTGCAGCTCGGCCACACCGGAAAGCCCGGAACCGGACACCGCCTGGTACGTGGCGACGACCAGCGCCTCGAGGCCCGCCTCCGCGTGCAACGGCTTCAGGACCGGCATCGCGGCCATCGTCGTGCAGTTCGGGTTGGCGATGATGCCCTTGGGGCGGTCGATGATCGCGTGCGGGTTCACTTCCGAGACGACCAGCGGGACCTGCGGGTCCTTGCGCCAGGCGGAGGAGTTGTCGATGACGACCGCGCCCTGCGAGGCGACCTTCTCGGCCAGCGCCTTCGAGGTCGCGCCGCCCGCGGAGAACAGCACGATGTCGAGCCCGGAGTAGTCCGCGGTCGCCGCGTCCTCCACCGTCACGCCGTCCAGGACCGTCCCCGCCGAACGGGCCGAGGCGAACAGACGCAGCTCGGTGACCGGGAAGTCCCGCTCCACGAGGATCCTGCGCATGACCGTGCCGACCTGACCGGTGGCTCCGACGATTCCGACCTTCACGGCGACTCCCTTTACGTGCGTTCTACGTGGTCCAGCGCTTCCATGATGCGTCTCACCCGTGCCCGCGTGTCCAATCCTTTCGCCGCCCGGCCCGAGGAGTGGGACGCGACACCTGACCGCCCGCGGCCCGATCCTGCGGCGACGGCTCCGCGCGCTGCGAGAAATCCGCCCCGCACCGGCTCAGGACCGCAAGCCGTCCCGCCCGCCGGTGTGATCCACGCCTCCGGCCGCCGCCGCGGAAAACTCCTCCTCGCCCGGCCGAACGTTTCCGGGCCCTGCGGCGTCGTAGAGGAAACGCGGTGAGGGGGGTGGCTTGTGCTGCGCAGAAAGGCCCGCCGGGTCCAGGAGGACGACGATCCTCTGGACGCGGCCCAGGAACGGCGGGTGCGGGCGGTGCTCGCGCTCGGCGGGGTGCCGCAGGCGGATCTGCCGGACGGGGTCCAGCAGGTGCGACTGCGGTTGCTGGAGCGGGCGGCGAAGGGCGACGAGGC
This sequence comes from Streptomyces colwelliae, assembly GCF_048158785.1. NCBI lineage: Bacteria > Bacillati > Actinomycetota > Actinomycetes > Kitasatosporales > Streptomycetaceae > Streptomyces > Streptomyces colwelliae. The sequence continues at coordinate 1,649 of NZ_JBLTJC010000116.1, forward strand.
GCCGCGCGACGTCTCGGCGTGGGCGGCGGTCGTCGCCTCGAACCTCGCCATGGACTGGCACCGCGCCAAGCGCCGCCAGGAGCGGGTGGGGGAGCGGCTGGCCTCCCTGCGCCAGCTGGAGCACCCCTCCGGCGAGGACACGAGTGTCCTGTCCATGGCGGTGGCGCAGGGCATGGACGAACTGCCCGACCAGCACCGCCAGGTCCTCGTCCTGCGGTTCTTCGCCGACCTGCCCGTGCGCGGGATCGCCGAGGAACTCGGCATCCCGGAAGGCACGGTCAAGAGCCGGCTGCACTCCGCGGTCCGCGCCCTGCGCGACCGCCTGCACGAGGACGAGGTGGTGTGACGTGACCGCCGAACGGGATGAGCACGAGTACGACGGCGACGAGTACGACGGCATGGACGCGCTGATGGCCGCGATCATGGACGAGCCCCTGCCGGACGCGGCCCGCGCGGACGCCGGGTTCATGGCCGAACACAGGGTCGCCACGGCCGAAGTGGCGCTGTTGAGGAAGCAGTTGGGGCTCATCGGCCACGCGCTCGCCGAACCGCGACCGGAACCCGAAGCCGCACCGAAGCCGAAACCAGTGCCGAAGCCGGTGCGTGCCGTGCGCCTCGCCCGCCGCCGCCACCCCGGCCTGCGCGCCCTCGCCTACGGCACCCTCGCGCTGGCGGTCGTCGCCACGATGATCACCGGGATCTCCTGGCTGGCCGCGCACAACGGGGGCATGACCGCCGACTCCAGCAGCAGCGCGGACCAGGGGGCGAAGACCAGCTCGGGCGCGGCGCCGGAGAACGGCTCCGCGGCCCCGGGCGCGCTGTCCGACCCGGAGCTGTACGTGGCCTGCTCCCGCCTCCTCGTCGAGGGGACGGTGACCGGGGTGAAGCCGGGCTCCGACCCCCGCAAACGGATCACGCTCGCCGTCACCCGCTCCTACCGGCCCGCCCACGGCCCGGCCGACGTCACGGTCGTGCTGGCCGCGGGGGCGCAGCCGGCGCCGCGGCAGGGGCAGCACGTGCTGGTCGGGGTCCCGAAGGGCTCGGACACGGCGACCCTCTGGGCCGTCGGCGACGACGCCGTCGCCACGGACGGTGCCGTGATCGCGGAGGCGCTGGCCGCACCCGGCACGACCACCTGCCCGACCGGCTGACCGGGAAAGGGAAGGGGCGGGCGCCCGCACGGACGCCCGCCCCCTCACCGCCGTAGCGGCATACGTACTACGACAGCCACATACGTACTACGACAGCCACATACGTACTACGGCAGCCGCATGCGTACTACGACGTGACCTTCTCGATCTTCACGCTGCCCAGGCCCGCGACCGTGCCGCGCGCGTTGACCAGCTGGACCTGGCCGAAGAACTCGCGTCCCGCCGGAGCGGGGGCCAGGGCGGTGACGCTGCCGGAGACCGTCGCCGAGGCGCCCGTGGCGAGCTTCACCGGCGTCGAGTCGTCGACGGTGACCGTGCCGAGCGCCGGGGAGAAGAACACGTCCAGGTAGTCGTACGCGGTCGAGCCGGACGGCACCGAGTAGCCGATGACCTGGACGGTGTACGTACCGGCGGCCGGGTCGGCGACGGAGACCGCCTCCTCCGAGTCACCGTCGGCGGAGTTGCCGACCTCCGTGCCCGCGGAGTCGTACACGTACAGGTCCAGGTCCGCCGCCGTGTCCGAGACGTTGCCGATGGCGACGTCCAGGGAGGTGGCGCCGGCGGGGACGTCGACCGTGGTCGTCTGGGTGACGCCCTCGGTGATGGTGGGCCGCGCGGTCAGCGAGGAGCCGAGCGGGCCGCCCTTCAACGTGCCGTCCAGCGCCGCGAAGTTGTTCGTCACCTTCCAGGAGGCGGTGGCCGGGACGCCGACCTTCGCCTCGGGCACGGTCACGGTCTCCGGGTCGAAGGCCGCGCCGAGGACGGTGGCGTCCAGCTTGTACGGGTTGTCGAGCAGCGGCGAGGTGCGGCGCGACTCGACCTCGATCTCCCAGACGCCGGCCTGCGGGTCCGCGTACGACCGCACGTCGGGCTTGCAGCCGTTGCCGTCCAGGTAGTTGTTGTAGCAGTACGGGGTGCCGGTGTCCTCGACCGGAACGCCGTACGGGTGGATCGAGATGAACCGCGTCTGGCTCTTGTCCTTCAGTCCGCTGATCGCGACCTCGAAGGCCTTGGCGCCCTCGGGGACGGTCACGAAGTACGACTGCGTGCTGTTGCGCTGCACCGAACTCGACGTGGAGTAGGTGTAGTTGACGGGCGACGAGACCACGACCGTGGTGAGGATCTGCTTGTCGAGGCCCTCGGTCTTCGGGTCGTCGACCTCCAGGATCGCGCTCTTGATGCCCGAACTCTTCGGCGCCGCCTGCACCTTGACCGTGACCGGCTGGTTCAGCGGGAGCTTGACCTCGTCCGAGCCGACGACCTTGAAGGTGTCACCGGCGTTGTTCTCGAAGTGCAGCTCGTGCCGAACCGCCTTGTCCGCACCGGTGGTTCGCGTGATGGTGATGTCGTACGTCTTCTTCGCGCCGGCCTTGAGGCCGCCCTCGCGGTCGTAGAGACCGGTGCCGAAGCCGGGCGTCTTGAGCGCGAAGTCGATCGCGGTGTCGACCGGGGCCTTCACCGTGTACTCGTGAGACGTGGCGCCGTCCTTGATGGACTTCCACGCGTCCACGATGTTGATGAGGCCCGCGCCCTCCTCGTACGCCTGAACACCCTTGATGTGATCGGCCGTTGAGGTCAGCGCCGTGCGCAGGGTCGCCGGGGTGAGGGCGATGTTCTTCTGCTTGGCGGCGCTCAGCAGCAGCGCCGAGGCGCCCGCGGCCTGCGGGGAGGCCATCGAGGTGCCCTGGAGCATCGAGTAGCCGGCCGGCAGCGTGTAACCCGCCTCGGGGACCGGGGAACCCGGCAGCCAGGTCTGGGTCGAGTTGATCGCCGCGCCGGGCGCGACGAGCGTCGGCGTGAAGCCGCCGTCCTCACGCGGACCGCGCGAGGAGAACGGCAGCAACTGGTACGAAGTCGCCACCTGGGAGCCGTAGTTGGCGGCCCAGGTCTGCTTCGAGATCGAGGCGCCGACCGAGATCACCTTGTCGGCCAGGCCGGGGTCGCCGATCGTGTTGGCGCCCGGACCGGAGTTGCCGGCCGAGATCACGAGCTGCACGCCGTAGGTGTCGATGAGGCGCGTGTACAGCTCGGCGCGCGCGTTGTTGCCGTCGTTCAGCGCGGGCAGGCCGCCGATCGACATGTTGACGATGTCGACACCGCGGTTGGCGACGAGGTCGATCATGCCCTCGGTGAGCGCCACGTTGGTGCAGCCGCCGGTCCAGGTGCAGGCGCGCGAGGAGACGAGCTTGGCGCCCGGCGCCTCACCGTTCATCTTGCCGCCGAACAGGCCGTTCGCCGCGGTGATACCGGCGACGTGCGTGCCGTGCTCGGACTCGATGACACCGATGTTGACGAAGTCGGCGGTCTTGCCGACCCAGGACCCGCCGTACGGGTCCATGGGGACGTCCTTGCTGATCTGCACGACGAACGGCTGCCGCTCGACGACGTCCGTCGCCGGGTTGTCGGTACCGAAGTAGCCGATCTGGTAACCGTCCTTGTACGGCTTCATCGGGGCGTCGTCGGCGAAGTCGTGGTTGTTGTTCAGGTCGACCGTCACCGTGCCGGCCGCCGGGTCGTACAGGACGCCCCACGAGTCGGTGGTGTCACCGTCACGGTTCGCGTCACCCGCTGCGTCACCGCCGGTGGTGTACGACTCCTTGAACGTGCTGATCTCGTACGACCCTGTCGGCGCCGTCCAACTCAGGCCGCCGTAGGTGAAGTTGGGGCCGGAGACGGCCGTGATCATCGGGCGCCAGGTCTGGTCGCCGTCGACGATCGGGTCGGTCGAGGTGACCCAGTCGACGATCTTGCGCTCGCCGGTGGTGGTCTTCTGGAGCGCCGGGTGGCCGAGGTCGACGCCGGAGTCGAGGATGCCGATGGTGATGCCGCGGCCGTCCGCCTTCGGGTTCTTCTTCACGAAGTCGACGGCGCCCGTCTCGAAGGACGGGTTGTACGGGTTCTCGGCGGGGGTGTTCTTGTTCGGCGCCGGGTAAGTGGTCGTCGCCGTGGCCTTGTTGGCGCTCTTGGCGCCCTTCGCGGTGTCCGCGCTCGGCGTCGGATCGTCGAGGGCGATCTCCTGCCGGAGGTCGATGGCGTGCACCGAGGGCAGCTTCGCGGCGGCGGCGATCGCCGAGTCCGCCCTGCCCGTCGGGACGGTGGCGCGGACGTAGCCGAGCTTGTCGTAGGCGCGGCCCACGGAGCCGCCCTTGACCGCGTCCAGCTGCTGGGCGACCTGCTCGGTCGCGCCCGGCGCGGTGGCGATCATCATCGTGACGTTCTTGTCGCCGTCGGCCTTGGCCGTGGCGAGCAGATCGGCGTCGTCCGAACCGAGCTTGGCGGCGGCGGACTTGACGGTGCCGTCCGCGGGTGTGGTCGCGGACGGTGCGTCGGCGGAGAAGGCCATGGGTACGGGCCCTGCCGCGGAGAGCGCGGCGACGAGACCGGCGGCCACGGATATTCGGGCCACGCGTCTCTGGTGGGAGAGGGTCATCGGCATCCCTTGTAGGTGAAGAATCCAGTGCCGGACGAGGGCACAGCTTTACCCAAGGGACGGTTGTTTGGGAAGAGTTGACCGAAACGCTATGAACGTATGGGGAAAACCCCCTATTCGTGCCGCGGGTTCGAACGTGCGTAGTGGCGGGACGCCTTCGCGCGGTTGCCGCAGGCCGCCATCGAGCACCAGCGGCGGGTGCCGTTCCTCGACGTGTCGAAGAAGCGCAGGACGCACGCCTCGTGGGCGCAGCGGCGGATGCGGTCCGGGGCGGTGGAGAGCAGTTCCAAATAGTTGCGGGCGGCGAGCCAGCCGGGGCCCCACCGGGGGTCGCCGAACTCGGCGGTCTCGCCGGGGCCTTCGGCGGTGAGCGTGGCCCGGATCCGGCCCTGGTCGAGGACGAGGTCGAGGTCCTCCGTGCGGGAGTCCTCCACCGCCGCGTGCAGCGCGTCGCGCGCGATCCTGGTGTGCAGCAGGGTGATCGGGTTCGCCTCGAACCGCTGGTCGAGCCCGGTCGAGCCGAGCCATACGGCGAGCCCGCGAGGGTTGGAGAGCAGGTCCTGCACCGTCCCGTCCCGCATCCACCGCGTGTTGAGCAGGTCGAGGGCGAGCGGTTCGCCGATGAGCGGCCGGGGGTCGGGGTCGGTGGTCATGGAGAAGCTCCCTTCTGATCTAACCGGTCAAGAGTACGTGAACGGTTGACCCTCTCGATTCTAACCACTAACGTCATCGACAACGGTTATATCGGAGGAGGGGCTTTTCATGACCCTGCACACCGGCCACGTCGGCCTGAACGTCACCGACCTCGACCGCTCGCTCGCCTTCTACCGCGACGTCCTCGGCTTCGCGGTCCTCGCCGAGGGCAAGGACGACGACCGCCGTTACGCGTTCCTGGGCGACGGCACCGGCGACCACCCGGTCCTCACCCTCTGGCAGCAGGCGCGGGGGCCGTACGGCGGCGACCGCGCCGGCCTGCACCACCTGGCGTTCGCGGCCGACTCGATCGAGCGGGTCCAGCGGTACGAGGAGGCGCTCAAGGCCTACGGCGCCGAGTTCGCGTACGAGGGCGTGGTCGCCCACCGCGAGGGCGCGGCCTCCGGCGGCATCTTCTTCCACGACCCGGACGGCACCCGCCTGGAGATCTCGGTGCCGGCCGGCGCGGAGGACGCCCCGGCCCCGAACGCCGAAGCCCCGACCTGCGGTTTCTTCTAGCCATGGAAGCCACTGAGGCCATGGGCACCTATCACGCGGGCTCCCGCGCGGTGCAGGACCGGGTGGGGGTGCGCGAACTCGCCGACCACGTCGGCCAGATCATCGGCCAGGGGATCAAACCCGTGGCCGCCGCCTTCCTCGAACTCCAGCCCCTCCTGATCCTGGGCGCCGCCGACCCCGCGACGGGCCGGCTGTGGGCCTCACCGCTCATGGGCGCCCCCGGGTTCGTACGCGCGACGGGCCCGCACCAGATCTCGATCACCGGCGGCACCCGCCCGACGGACCCCCTCACCTCCGCCCTCGCCGCCGCACACGACCTGCCGGTCGGCACGATCGCCCTCGACCCCCGCACCCGCCGCCGTATGCGAGTCGACGGCCGACTCCGGCGTACGGCACGGGGATTGGCGATCGAGGCGGACCGCGTGTTCTCCAACTGCCCCAAGTACATCCAGCGGAGAGAGTCCTACGAGACGCTCACCGACCGCGAACCCGCCCCGCCCCGGCACGCCACCGAACTGACCACCTCCCAGGCCGAGTTCATCGCCGCGGCCGACACGTTCTTCCTCGCCACCGTCCACGAACACGGCGCCGACGCCAGCCACCGGGGCGGCAACCCGGGCTTCGTCCAGGCGACTTCACCCCGAGAGCTGACCTGGCCGGACTACGCGGGCAACGCCATGTTCCTGAGCCTGGGCAACCTCATCACCGACCCGCGCGCGGGACTCCTCTTCCTCGACTGGACGACGGGCACCGCGCTCCAACTCACGGGCGAGGCAAGGCCGGAGTTCGACGGAGACGGGGAGCGCAGGGTGCGTTTCACCCTCACCGAGGCCATCGAGACCCCTGCCGCACTCCCACTGCGCTGGTCCGCCCCCGAATACTCCCCTGCCAATCCAACCCCGGCGCGTTAATGCCCTGAGGGGCGCGGGGAACTGCGCGACCAGCCACAACGGCGCGGCAGCCAACCAACGACACATTGCGGCACTCTCAGCGGAGCGCTTAGCGTCACCGGATGCGCAAAAAGCTGAGAGTCGCCGCCTACGCCGTCTGCGTCCGGGACGGCCAGCTCCTCCTGGCCCGTTCACCGGCCGAGCGCGGGGGCTACGAGTGGGTACTGCCCGGCGGCGGCATGGACCACGGCGAGCACCCGAACGACACGGTCGTACGGGAGCTGGAGGAGGAGACCGGCTACCACGTCGAGGTCACCGGTTTCCTCGGCATGGACTCGATCCACCACGTCATTCCGTGGCGCCACCGACGCAAGGTGGACCAGCACGGCCTCCGGCTCGTCTATGAGGCCAGGATCGTCGGCGGCGAGCTGCGCAACGAGATCGGCGGGTCCACCGACATGGCCGCCTGGCACCCGCTGGACGACGTACCCGGCCTGACCCGGGTCGGGTTGATCGACGTGGCGCTGCGGCTGTGGCGGGAGCGGCCGGCCGTAGGGCGGGTCGAACGGGTTCCGGAATAGCTTCAGTACCCCGGCAGATGAACACGGAGTAGCCGCCTCCCGGCGGTCCGACGAGCGTTCACGAACGCACAGGGGGCGCCAAGATCCACGTACGGTGATCGGCGCTGCGCGTTGCCGTCTCGTTTACGCGCAGGTCATCCCCGATGCCAAGCATCCAGTACGAGCGGGAAGTTCGCGACCGCGATCGGAAACCGATCGCCGCGAACACCCGCGACCACTGCCGACGCAGTTCGTACTCGGGGAGATCGCGCCATGTCGCGCACACGCTCTGTCGCCAGCTCCGCGCTGGGGGTCAACCGCCGTACCGTCCTCGCCGCCACCGCGGCCGTGTCCGTCTCCGCGGGCGTCGGATACGCCCTACGGCCCACCGACAGCCAGGCCGCCACCGCCACCGCCGATGCCGCCAACGCCGCCGCCGAGGCACCCGTCGCACACTCCCGCATGGCGCCGGCCGCACCCCTCGCGCCGTACACCAAGGGCACCACCCTCGCCACGGTCGCCGCCCCGCGCGCCGGCTCCGGGTACCGCCGCCTCGGCGACGGCGCCGGCTGGAAGCGCGTCGTGCGCGGCGACCTCGCCAACGCCAAGTCCGGCCGCGCGGGCCGCCGTACGGCACTCGCGTCGTTCGTGCAGTTCACCGACCTGCACCTGATGGACACCCAGCACCCGCTGCGCCTGGAGTACCTGCGCTCGACCGACAAGCACGCGTGGCGCCCGCACGAGGCGCTGACCGTGCAGGGCGGGATCTCGCTGGTCGAGCGGGTCAACGCGCTGCGCGGCGCCCCGGTGACCGGCTCCCCGCTGCACTTCGTGATGACCACCGGCGACAACACGGACAACAACGCCAAGTCCGAGCTGGAATGGTTCATGAAGATCATGAGCGGCGGCCGCTTCACCCCCAACACCGGTGACCCGCGCCACTACGAGGGCGTCCAGAACAGCGGCCTCAAGCTGTACTGGCAGCCCGACGCCACCCTGCGCGACGGCGACAAGCAGGTCGGCTTCCCGCACCTGGGGGGCTTCCTGGCGGCCGCGATCCGCGAGGTCCGCAGCCCCGGCCTCAACCTGCCCTGGTACTCGACGGTCGGCAACCATGACGCGCTCCCGCTCGGCTGCTTCGGCTCGCACGCGGACCCGTACCTCACCGAACTCGCCATCGGCGGCAAGAAGTTGATGACCGCGACCGCGGCCGAGGCGAAGAAGCTCCAGAACTCGATCCGGGAAGCCAAGGACCCCAAGGGCACCGGCTACCGCGACTTCCTCAAGGCGCACGCCCGCTCCGCGCGCTCGATCACGCCGGACGAGAACCGCGCCCCCTACACCTCCGCCGAGTACCTCAAGGCCCACCTCGACCCGGCCTACCAGGGCCTCGGCCCGGTCGGCCACGGCTACTCCTCCGCGAACGTCGACGCGGGCACCCAGTACTACGCGTTCCGCATAGCCGACGACGTGATCGGTATCAGCCTCGACACCACGGACGCGGGCGGCCACTACGAAGGGTCCATCGGGGCAACGCAGTTGAGGTGGCTCGACAAGACACTCCGCGACAACAAGGACTCGTACGCGGTGATCTTCAGCCACCACACCAGCAAGACGATGGACAACACCCGCCCCGACCCGGCGCACCCCACCGAGCGCCGCTACGAGGGCTCGGCGGTCATCGCCCTCCTCGGCAGCCACCCCAACGTGCTGGCCTGGGTCAACGGCCACATCCACCGCAATGTCATCACCCCGCACTCGGCGCCCGACGGCCGCAGCTTCTGGGAGATCTCCACCGCCTCGCACGTCGACTATCCCCAACTCGCCCGCGTCATCGAGCTGGTGGACAACAAGGACGGCACGCTCTCCCTCTTCACCACGCTCATCGAGTCCGCGGCCCCGCACCGCACCGACTTCTCCGACCTCACCCAGACCGGCCTCGCGGCCCTGTACCGCGAACTGTCGTACAACGCACCGGGTTCCAGCACGGCCCTGGGCGGCGACGCGAAGGACCGCAACACGGAACTGCTCCTGAAGAAGGGCTGAAACCGGCTCAACTGGCTTACACCCGGGCAACCTTGGCCACATGCCCTCGGGTCCCTCCCTCCGACCGAGCCGAACCGGGCTCGACGAAGGGGGAAGACATGGGACTGAGAGTTCGTACGGCACTCATGGCGACGACGGCGTTGGCACTGTCGGCCGTCGCCCTGGCGGGACCCGCGACGGCGGCGGAGCCCGCCGGGAAGGGCCAGGACCACACCGCCACCCGCAAGGCCATCCAGGCGGCCGTCGACATCGGCGTCCCCGGCGTCACGGCGACGGTGAAGGACGGCCGCGGCACCTGGTCGACGACAGCCGGTGTGGGCAACCTCCGCACCGGCAAACCGCGTTCGGCCGACGACCGCTACCGGGTGGGCAGCATCACCAAGACGTTCGTGTCGACGGTGATCCTCCAACTGGAGGCGGAGGGACGCCTGTCGCTGGACGACACAGTGGAGAAATGGCTGCCGGGCGTGGTCCACGGCAACGGCCACGACGGCAGCAGGATCACCCTCCGCGAACTCCTCAACCACACCAGCGGCATCTTCAACTACACGGCGGACGACGACTTCGGCCGCACGTACTTCCTCAAGGACGGCTTCTTCCAGCACCGTTACGACACGAAGAGCGCGGCCGACCTGGTGGCGATCGCCATGTCCCACAAGCCGGACTTCGCCCCGGGCACGTCGTGGAACTACTCCAACACGAACTACGTACTCGCCGGGATGGTGATCCAGAAGGTCACCGGTCACTCGTACGCGACGGAGATCCGCCACCGCATCATCGACCCGCTGAAGCTGACGGCGACGTCACTCCCGGGTACGACGCCGACGCTCCCGCGCCCCAGCAGCCGCGCCTACGGCAAGCTCGCGGAGACGGCGACGGGCCCGACGTACGACGTCACGCAGCTGAACCCGGCCCTGGCCTCCTCGGCGGGCTCGATGATCTCCGACTCCGCGGACCTGGACCGCTTCTACAGCGCCCTGCTGCGGGGCAGGCTGCTCCCGGCGAAGCAGCTGAAGGAGATGAAGACGACGGTGGCGGCGGACGAGAGCCCGAACATGCGCTACGGCCTCGGCCTCGTCGACATCACTCTGCCCTGCGGCGTCCACGTCTGGGGTCATGACGGCGGCATCCACGGCTCGACGTCGGCGGCCGCGACGACGGCCGACGGCCGCCATGCGCTGGCGTTCAACTTCAACGGGGACTGGTCGGGGGACGCGGGGGCGGTGGTGGTGGCGGAGTTCTGCGGGACGTGACGGCTCCGCGCGGGTAGTTGCGGGTAGCTGTCGAGGAGGAGCGCCCGGCTGTCCGGCCGGGCCCCGTCACCCCGTCAAGGCCGGAACGGCTGAGCTTCGACGGGGCTCGGCGGCAACGGGACTGAACGAACGGGACTACTGGTAACGGGCGGCGAGCCGACGCCTGGCAGGGGCGAAGGCGTCGATCGACCCGGCGCCTTCACCAGGCGTGTCGTTCCATCCCCGGATGCGGGCGGCGAGACGCTTCAAGCGCGGGTCTCCGGGCCCGACGTCGATGTGGAAGTGGGACTGCTTGACCGGCTTCAGGTCCCCTCCCCAGGTCACGAGGCCCTCGCAGTCGGCGACGATGTCCGCGACGACGATCCGTTCGGTCGCGTTCATGCCGGTGTTCTGGACGTCGGCGCCGAGCGGGTAGTACAGGGGTCGGATCGCGATGGCGGTGCCCGACAGGTGGTTGGACTCGAACGGGGCGCCGACGGTCCGGTCGGTGGTGTGCCCGAGGACGTCGCCGGCCCTGAGCATGTCGATCTCGTACGCGAACCGGCGAGCCACGTGCAGGAGGACCGTCGCCGCGTCTCCCGTCGCCAGGGAGACCTCGACGCTCGTGCCCTCCACCTGGTACTTCGTGGCGTGGCCGAGGACCGGCCAGCCGTTCGCGGACCAGGGCTGCTTCCACTGGCGCCCTCCGGAAGCGGGGGCGGCCTGCGCGGGCCCGGCAGTCGTCAGGGCGATCGCCGCCCCGGCTCCGATACCGAGGCCGAGAGCCCGTCTACGCGTCAAGCTCGATGTCACGAGGAGCCTTTCTGTCCTTGGAGCGTCTGATGAGGAGCAGAGCGCAGCAGACCAGGAAGCAGGCCAGCCCCGCGTAGAGCAGGGGCGAGACCCAGAACCACACCGCTTCGGTGCTGTGGCCGCTGGTCCAGTGGCAGGTGATGGACGGAGGGAAGCTGTCCACGTTCACGGATGTCAGGCTGCCGTCCCGCCCGATGTCCCTGTATGTGCCGTCTCCGTTCTTGTCCGCGCACACGTCGAGCGGGTTCGCGAAGGCGAGCCCGTAGACGGTTCCGGCCCCGTAGGCGGCGATCGCGGCGGCGATCCCGATCACTGCCCAGCGGGCCGGCCGCGAGGGCTTCTTCCTGCTCACCCACAGCGCGTAGGGAATGGTGCCGACGGCGAAAAGGAGGACGGTGATCGCGGGTGGGCCGAAGAACGTGAACAGAGACACCATGCACCTGACATTTTAGTGTGGGCTGAGGAGCCGTTGCTGGTTCGCCCGGTACTCGGCCCGTCGGAGGGTTTCCGTGGAAGCGTGCTGTACGAGGTTGTCGCCGAACGCGTTGCACCAGTCGTCGAGTTGACCGGAGGGCAGATTGACCGGCAGCAACGTGAGGAGGCCGCCGTACCTGGTGATCAGCGTGGCGCGGCCGGCCACCAGGATCGCCCCGTCCGTGCTGGCGGGAGAGTCGGTGAGGATCTTCTTCGCCTGGGCGGCCGCCTCGCTGATGGTGCCGCCGAACCGCTGGCTCACGTCCCTGAACCGGGTCAGACCGCCGCTGCCCACGTAGTGGTCGTGGACGGCCTCGACGATGGTCTTGCCGCCGCGTACGGCCTGGGCGAGGAGATAGCCGTCGGCGTCCTCGACGAGGTCGGTGAATCCGAACGTGGACGCGACACCGATCTTGCCCATCTTGTCGCCGATGTAGGTCGCGCCGGAGGCGTACGAGTCGTGGTCGCGCCGCCATTCGCCGTACAGGGTCATCAGATCGCCGCCCCAGCCGGCGACGTCGCCGAGGCTGATGTCTCCCTGAGGGTTGGGCCTGAGGTACTGGCCGTTCGCCGTGGCCATCATGTGCTCAGGTCCGAGGTCCTGGCCGGTGAACGGGTCCTTGAACTCGGTCCAGATGCCCATGTTGTGGTCGTTCGCATACGCGATGAAGCCGGGGTTCGACGGCCCGATCAGTGACCGCCACGGTGCGTCGTCGTATCTGGCGCTGCGGAGGTATTCCATGACGAGTTGGTTCGGGTCGACCTTGCCGTAGGCCTTCGCCTGGAGCGATCCGCTCTAGGAGAGGCCCATGTCTCCCTGCATGTGCTTGACGGCCAGCGTGATGTCCGGGTCGTAGAAGCCGGTGTCGCTGTAACCACCGGTGTAGCCCTTGCAGAACAGGCCGTATCGGATGATCTTGATGATGTTGTTGTTCTGCGCCCAGCCACTGCCGAGTTCACCGAGTGCGGCCAGTTTGGCGATGGTGCCGTCGCCGAAATTCGCGACCACGGGGCTGATGCCGAGTTCCTTCTGTAACCCCATGATGAGGGAGTACATGGTGGACCAGCCGGTCGTGCCGGTTTCCGGGCATCTCTGATAGCCGGGCACGCTGCCGTACGTCCCGTTGACCCATTTCTGTGCTTCGAGGACTTTCGCGTCGGCCATGCAGGAACTCCTGAACTGTTCGACGGGTGAGGGAGGCAGGGCGGACGGCCGGGGCGGACCGAGGGGCCTTGTCGGAGAAGGCGTGGGGCCGTGGTGCGCGTCGCGCGGTGTCTACGCGGGAGGCAGGTGACCGGGGTCCTTCACGGTCGACCCGGTCGACTCGGTCGGCCACGAGGTGCCGGACTGCCCGGCCCTGCGGTGGCGGAGGTCGACGAGATCGCGGAAGCGGACAGCCAGGTGCGCAAGGCGGTGATCCCCCGTGGTGAAGGCACAAGGAAACCGGCCTGTGGCGGCACGCGCCTGTGTGGTCCCCGTTGTGCTGAGCGTCCAGCGGTCGTCTGCTCCCGTCCCGCCCGGACGAGGCGGGCACGCAGTTCCCCAACTGACCCGGGAGCAGGCGTCACTTTAGACACACGGACAGCAGGCGACACAAGAGCACAAGACCGCACACGGCGGGAAACCGATCTGCCCACGCGTAAGCGGAATCAGCGATCACGGAAGTGCCCCATGCGTCCGCCAGGGAAAGCGGAGTCGGCGGGCCGGCCGGCTCATGGCGCAAACGCGCCTCACCCTCCTCACTCTCCTCGCCCCCCCTCACTCTCCTCGCCCTCTGGAACTGGCCCGGCGACATCGCCGACGCCGTCCGAATCCCTTGATTGGTTTCTGCGCGGAGACATCGGAAAGTCGGTTCGCGTCCAGCTCGCCGTACGCCTCCGTACCAATTGACTCCCGGATAACCAATCGGACCCAGACACGAGACGCCCAGTTCATTCCGACGAAATGTCCGTGCCGCCTCATAACGGCTAACCCGCTGTTCACGGGGATGGCTCGATTCATACGCAAGGCGGGTGGTCGTGTGCGCGCTAGACACGAGCTGCACGTGCTGTCGGTCTACGAAGGCTTCTTCTCCGGAGGAGCCCGAATTGTCCACAGCGACGTCGTACTGGGACTGGTGGAGGGCGGCCAGCACCATACGGTGCTCAGCATCCACGGAGAAGTACACCGAGAAGCAACCCGGCAGGCCATGGAGAACGACGCCTGCTATCAGCGACTGACCGCGGCCGGCGTCGGCGTCTCGACCCTCGGCCGCAGCTTCGGCGGGGGTGATGATCAGGCCACGGTGGGGTTCACCGGGCCCGAGCTCGCCGACGCCGCCCGTGCCCTCGCGGACGCCGACGTCGTCCTGTCGCTCAAGGAGCAGCCGCTCTCGCTGCTCAACCAGGCGGGCCTGCCCCGCCGCCCCGTCGTCGTGGGCCTGCACCGTTCGGATCCCGAACACTCGGGCACCGCCGTCGACGAACTGAAAGCCGCCATCGCCGACGGCAAGGTCGTCGCCGCCGTCTGCTGCGCGGAGTCCACCCGCGACGCCTACCAGGCCGCCGGCATCCCGCCCGAGGTCCTCCACGTCATCCCCAACGGCGTGGATCTGCTCCGCTTCCGTCCCGATCCCGCCCGGCGGCTCGCCCTGCGCGCCTCCCTCGGCATCCCGGACACCGCCCCCGTCGTCGTCTTCGCCGCCCGCTACGCCACGATGAAGAACATCCCGCTCTTCCTCCGCGCCGCCCACGCGTGGCTACGGCGCGAACCCGCCGGGCATGTCCTCATGTGCGGCGCGGGCATGACCGACCACGACCAGCCCGCCCTCTCCGCCGACATCGACGACACCTTCGGGGAGGACCGGGCACTTCTCACCGACCGGCTCCATCTCCTCGGCGTACGGCGGGACATGGAGACCGTCTACGCCGGGTCGGACGTCGTCGCGCTGACGTCGTCCTTCGGCGAGGCCGCGCCCCTGTGCCTGATCGAGGGCATGATGTGCGGGGCCGTACCCGTCGCCACCGACGTCGGCGACAGCGCGTCCATCGTCGCCGGGCACGGCATCATCACGCCCCCAGACCCGGACGCCGTAGCGTCGGCCTGGACCGAGGCGGTCGTCGGCCGCGCGGAGTTCGCCAAGGCCCACGCCCGCAGCCGCGAACGCTTCAGCCGTACGCGCATGATCGCCTCCTACGCCGCCCTCATCGACGGCCTGCACGCGGGACACACGACGACGAGCGCCGCTCCGCCGCCGTTGCCCGAGCCCCTGTAGGACACACGACAAGACACACGACAAGGCACACGACAAGACACACGACGGACGGCACACATGAGGAGGGGCCACCGACCCCCCGGTGGCCCCTCCTCTCCCCTCCTGATCCCGCCCCGGTCCGTCACTACCGGGGCAGCACCACGACATACGCGGCCGGATCGCGGTCCGCCGACGCCATGAGCGCCGTACGGACCACCGCCGCCTGTTGCTCCATCGCGTCCCGGAGCTTCTTCGGGGTGATGTGGACGACCGTGATGCCGAGCCGCTCCAGGTGCTCGCGCTTGCGGGCGTACTCCGACCACAGGGCGTCGTCGTCCTGCCGATGGCCTTGGCGCGGCGCACGCGTGTCCAGCTCCACGGCGACCGCCTGCTCGGGCCAGTACGCGTCCAGGCCGCCCAGGTGGGGGCCGCCCGGCAGCCTGAGGTCGACGTTCCACACCGGGTCGGGGAGGCCGTGCTCGCTCACCATCCGGTAGAGGCGGTCCTCCGCGATCGCGCGTCCCTCGGCCAGCAGCGAGTCCACCGCGTCCACCACGTGCGGGCGGCTCAGCAGCTTGGCGTTGTTCAACTCCCGTACCACCGCGGCCGGTTCGCAGTGCCCGCCGCGCACCGCCTCGGTGAGCAGCCCGCGTACCGCGTTCGCGTCCGACAGTTCGGCCACGGCGTCCGCGAGGGCCCGCGGCACCGGGGCGACCGGGACGCCCTTCACCTGCCGCGCGGCGGGGAGCGACGCGGTACGGACGATCCGCGCGCAGCCCGTCGAGCGCAGCCGGCGCATCCGGGGGACCAGGACGTCGATCTGCTTGAGCGTGGCCAACTCCGGGGCGGAGGTGAAGCCGTGCAGGGTCAGCGCCGCCAGGCCCGTGACCATCGTCTCCGTGTACGTCGGCCGGTGCGGGCCGTCCGCGCCGGGCTGGACCGGGACCCCCGCCGTCCGCTCCCGCGCCGCGTAGATCAGCACCGCGTGCAGCCGCTCCTCGCCGGTGGGCGGGCCGGAGTGCAACAGGACGACGCCGGGGAGGAGTTGCTGCCACGGCCCGTCGGGACGGCATTGCTCGTTCACCTCGGCGGCCGGGACGCCGTGCGCCCGGAGCTGAGCGGTCGTCAGCACGCGGCGGTGCACCTCGGAGAGGTGGCTGAGGGGGCGGGGGGAGAGCGGGGTGTTGTGGTTCATGCAACGGGGTTTCCCGCGCCGGATCCGGTCCCTAACCGCTGTTACACGCCCGTCGACAAATCCGGACAACGCGGTACTAAAGGACAGGCGTTCGGATGCCGAGTAGGCGCCGAAAACCCCTGGTCCGGATGGGGTGGACCAGGGGTTACGGGGTCGATTACCTGTATTCAGTAACGGTGACGGAGAGGCCAATCACAGGCCAACGATCAGCCCGCAGCCGTCAGCCGTCAGCCGTCAGCCGTCAGCCGTCAGCCGTCAGCCCTCGGCCCTCGGCCCTAAGCCGTCAGCTTTCAGCCCGCAGCCGTCAGCCTTCAGCACCGCGCCCCTCGTTGTCCGCCGCCTGCGCCCGCAGCGCCCGCGCCAGGTCGTCCCGCGACTCCAGCACCAGCCGCCGCAGCGCCGGCGCCGCCCCCTCGTGGGACGTCAGCCACGCGTCCGTCGCGTCCAGCGTCGCCTGCGCGTCCGCCGCGGCCGGGTACGCCGGGAACAGCCCCCGCACCACGTCCACGCCGATCTGGATCGACCGCTCCGTCCACACCCGCTCGATCGCCGCGAAGTACTTCTCCGTGTACGGCGCCAGCAACTCCCGCTGCGACGGCTGCGCGAACCCCGCGATCGTCGCCTCGACCAGCGCGTTGGACAGCGCGTCCGACTCCACGACCTGCGCCCACGCCTGCGCCTTGACGGCCGCCGAGGGGCGGGCGGCGAGACAGCGGACCTGGTGGCGCTTGCCGGACGCGGTGTCGTCCCGGGCCAGTTCGGCGGCGACCACGGCCTCGTCGGCGGCGCCGTGCGCGGTCAGCGGCTCCAGGAACGCCCAGCGCAGCTCCTGGTCGACGGCCAGGCCCTCGATCTTCTCCGTACCCTCCAACAGGGCGTGCAGCAGCGCCAGTTCCTCCGGCGCCGACGCCACCGACGCGAAGAAACGCGCCCACGCCAACTGCTGCTCGCTGCCCGGCTCGGCGTCCCGCAGATCCCGCAGCGCGATGTGCGCCAGGATCTTCGCGCCGGTCTCGCGCCACCACGGCGGCGAGTAGTTCACCAGCGCCGAGTTCGCCCAGGCGTGCAGCATCTGAAGGACGCCGATGTCACTCTCCCGGCGCCCGAACCGCGCCACCAGGTCGATGAAGTCGGGCGCGAGCAGCAACGCGTCCCGCGTCATGTTCCACAGCGCCGACCAGCACAGCGCACGCGCCATCGGGTCGGTGAGCGCGCCGAGGTGCTCGCGCAGCGTGTCCAGCGAGGTCGCGTCGAAGCGGGTCTTGCAGTACGTGAGGTCGTCGTCGTTGACGAGCACCAGCTCCGGGGCGTCCGCACCGGCCAGCTCCACCACGACCGTCCGCGGACCGTCGACGTCCACCTCGGCCCGCTCGTACCGGACGAGCTGCTTGCCCTCCATCCGGTAGAGGCCCACCACCACCCGGTGCGGGCGCAGTTCGGGGTGCGACTCCGCCGCCTCCTGGAGCACCGTCAGCTCGGCGACACGGCCGCCCTCCACGTCCAACACCACTTGCGGAGTGAGGGAGTTGACCCCGGCCGTCTGCAACCACGACCGCGACCAGGACGCCATGTCCCGCCCGCTCGTCTCCTCCAGCACCGACAACAGGTCACCGAGGCGCGTGTTGCCGTACGCGTTCCGCTTGAAGTAGCGGCGCGCGCCCTCCAGGAACGCGTCCTGGCCGACGTACGCCACCAACTGCTTCAGTACGGAAGCCCCCTTGGCGTACGTGATGCCGTCGAAGTTCAGCTTCGCGTCCTGGAGGTCGCGGATGTCGGCGGTGATCGGGTGCGTGGAGGGGAGCTGGTCCGCGCGGTACGCCCACGCCTTGCGGCGGTTGGCGAAGGTGATCCAGCCGTCGGTGAAGCGGGTCGCGCCGACGAGCGCGAACGCGCCCATGAAGTCGGCGAAGGACTCCTTCAGCCACAGGTCGTCCCACCACTCCATGGTGACGAGGTCGCCGAACCACATGTGCGCCATCTCGTGCAGGATCGTGTTCGCCCGCCCCGAGTACGACGCCTGCGTCACCTTCCCCCGGAAGATGTACTCCTCGCGGAACGTGACGAGCCCCGGGTTCTCCATCGCGCCGAGGTTGTACTCCGGCACGAACGCCTGGTCGTACTTCCCGAACGGGTACGGGTAGTCGAAGTGGTCGTGGAAGAAGTCCAGCCCCTGCTTCGTCACCAGGAACACGTCGTCGGAGTCGAAGTACGGCGCCAGACCCTTGCGGCACATCGCGCCGAGCGGGATCTGAAGCGTCGTACCGTCGTCGAAGGTGCGGGAGTAGGAGTCCGTGACGTAGTGGTACGGGCCCGCGAGGAACGCCGTGATGTACGTCGAGATCGGCTTCGTCTCCGCGAACTTCCATACGCCGTCGGTCAGTTCGCCGACACCGTTGCTCCACACCGTCCAGCCCTCGGGCGCCCGCACCTCGGCGCGGAACGGCGCCTTGAGGTCCGGCTGCTCGAAGGTGGTGAAGACCCGGCGCGCGTCGGCCGGCTCGTACTGCGTGTAGAGGTAGATCTCGCCGTCCTCGGGATCGACGAAGCGGTGCATGCCCTCGCCGGTACGGGAGTACGCGCACTGCGCGTCGACGATCAGCTCGTTCTCGGCGGCCAGGTCCTCCAGCTGGATGCGCGTGCCGTCGAAGACCGCGCCCGGGTCGAGGTCCTTGCCGTTGAGCGAGACGGCGGTGACGGCCGGTGCGATCAGGTCCGCGAAGCTCGCCGCGCCCGGCTCGGCGCAGCGGAACCGGACCGTCGTCACGGAACGGAAGGTCCGCGGCCCCTCCGCGGTGCCCTTGCCCCCGGCGGAGTCACCCACCGCCGAGCGCAGGTCGAGGGACACGTCGTACCCGTCGACGGACAGCAGGGCGGCCCGCTCGCGGGCCTCGTCGCGGGACAGATTCTCACCGGGCACGGAGGCACTCCCTCGGATGGCGTTCGATATGCGGTCAGGGCCGATCCTGCCATGTGCCCCTGACGCCGAACACCTGGGAATGAGGTGGGGAGAAGCGGTGTTGCCGTGGGGAAACGGCCGTATTCCGAGGAGCGTCATGTCTGAGACCGCCAAGACCCCCGTGGACTTCTGGTTCGACCCCCTGTGCCCCTGGGCCTGGATGACCTCCCGGTGGGTGCTGGAAGTGGAGAAGGTCCGGGACATCGAGGTCCACTGGCACATCATGAGCCTGGCGGTGCTCAACGAGCCCAAGCTGGACGAGCTGCCCGAGGAGTACCGCGAGCTGCTCGCGACCAAGGCCTGGAAGCCGATCCGCGTGGTCACCGCCGTCTGGCAGAAACACGGCGCGGACGCCCTCGGCCCGTTCTACACCGCGCTCGGCACCCGCATCCACAACAACGGCGAGGGCCCGACCGTCGAGGCGATCGCCGGCGCGCTCGCGGACGTCGGCCTGCCCGCCGACCTGATCGACTACGCCGACCAGGAGGACTTCGAGTTCGACGCCGAGCTGCGCGCCTCCCACAAGGAGGGCATCGACAAGGTCGGCCAGGACGTCGGCACCCCCGTCATCGCCGTCCCCGGCCCCGACGGCGAGCAGATCGCCTTCTTCGGCCCGGTCGTCACCCCCGCCCCCAAGGGCGAGGAAGCGGCCCGCCTCTGGGACGGCACCGTCGCGGTCGCCTCGGTCCCCGGTTTCTACGAGATCAAGCGCACCCGCACCAAGGGCCCGGACTTCAGCAACCTGGTGTAAGCACGGCGGTGCTCACTCCGGGGCGGCGGCCTTCTCCTCACGGAACTTCTCGGGGAGATCACCGCCGCCTCGCGCGTTGAACGCCGGCTGGTACCGCACACAGCCCTTGACGGCGCAGCGCCACAGATCCCCGACGTAGTGCCGGGGCCCCTTCTCCTCACGGACGGCGGCCTTCTCGGCGTCGGCCATCTTCTGGAAGTCCTGCATCCCGACACAGTTCGGGCACCACCGTCGAAGCACCGTCATGAACTCCTCCTCGCCACGCACGGCCAGGCCGGTAGTACACCGCGAATCGCGGGCGCCCGCCCCCGAAATCAACGGCTCCGGTCGCGTGCCGCCGCCAGCCGCGCCAGATGGTCCTCGAACCCCTTGGCGTAGAACGCGGCCCGCCCCGCGTCCGGCTCGACCACCTCCGTCGGCCGCGTCCAGGCCCCCACGTCCAGCGGAACCCCGTACCGCTCGGCCGCCGCGAGCACCGCGCCCCGCGCGCCCACCTCACCCTCGACGACCCGCAACGGCCGCCCCAGCACATCCGCGAGCAGCCGCATCCAGGCCGGGCTGCGCGTCCCCCCGCCGCACACGGCCAGCGACCCCGTGAGGCCCGCCGCCTCCAGACAGTGCCGGGCCGCGTAACCGATGCCCTCGCAGGTCGCGCGGATCAGGTCGGCGGGCGTCGACTCCAGGGAGACACCGGTGAGTTCGGCGCGCAGCCGGGGCTCGACGAAGGGCGCGCGCTCGCCGGACGGCGCGAAATACGGCAGCACCCGCACCCCGTTCGCCCCGGCCGGGGTCGCCGCGAGCAGCGCGTCCACCTCCTCGTGCCGGACACCCGTCGTCGACAGCACCCAGTCCAGGGCCGCCGTACCGACCATCGCCGGCATCGCCCGCAACCAGTGCCCCGGCCGGTCGAGGGAGATGTACAGCCCGGCCGGTTCACCGCTCAGATCAAGCTCGGTCGTCGCGACGAGACTGGCGAGACACGTCCCCACGATGAGCAGCCCGTCGCCCGGTTCCGTCACCCCCGCGCCGAGCGCGCAGGCGGGCAGGTCGTACGGCCCGTTCGCGATCCGGGTCCCCGCCGGCAGCCCCTCCCCACGCGTCTGGGCCGTGGCGACCGGATCGGAGACCGGGGCCAGCAGCCGCCGTCGCCGGGTCAGCCCGAGAAGCTCGACGACACCGTTGTCGTACGACCGCGTCCTGGGGTCGAGGAACGGCATCGACGCGTCCGACACATCGGTGGTCGCCCGCGCCCCCGTCAGCCGCTGGAACACCATGTCCTTGCAGTACAGGGCGGTGGCGGCCGCGTCCAGCGAGGCGGGCTCGTGCGCCGCGAGCCACGCCAGCAACGGCCCCGGACACCCGGGGAACATCGCGCTCCCGGTCCGCCGGAACACCGTCTCGAACGTCCCGTCCGCGAGCCACCGGTCCAGCAGTTCGTGCGCCCGCCCGTCCATCCAGGACGCCGCCGCCCGCACCGGCCGCCCCTCCGCGTCCACCAGCCACACCCCGTCCCCCTGCCCGGTGAGCCCGGCGAGCTCGAACGGTCCGTCCGCTTCCGCGGTGAGTTCCTCCAGTACGGCGACGACCGCGCCGTAGACCTCGTCCATGTCCTGCTCGACGAACCCGCCCCGCATCGACAGCTCCACCGGGCGTGCGGCTACGGCGAGTTGACGCCCGGAGCCGTCGAAGGCGGCGGCCTTCACGGTGGACGTGCCTACATCGATTCCGACGTACATGGGGGAGGCCTCCTGGGGGTGGGGGGATCAGTTTTTGGGTGTTCACGGGGTATGAATGTGACGGAAGTGGGCCCGTGTTGATCAGGCACCCACGCGCGCACCTCTTTTGGTTCGGTCGCCTTCGGGGCGCTGGGAGCCGGTGTCGAGAGCCCCACCGTGCTCGGCGCTGCGCGCCTCCGCGCGCTGGGGCTCTCGACACCGGCGCGCCCCTACGGCTCCCTCTCGGCCGTCGGCGTGGGGACAGGCCAACTTGGTGGGCACTCAACCGAGTTGGTGGGACAGGCCTTCACCTCGGGCCCAGCGGCCCACCTCCGCCGCCGCTATTCGTGCCGCCTTCTCGGCCACGGCCCGGGAGGCACCCCCGAGGTGCGGGGTGAGGGTGACCCGGTCGGCGAAGCCGAACAGCCGTGCCCCGGTGGGCAACGGCTCGCGCGCATACGTGTCCAGGGCCGCCGCCGACACCTGCCCGCTCTCCAGCGCGTCGCACAACGCCTCCTCGTCCAGCAACGGACCCCGCGCCACGTTCACCACCACCGCGCCCGGCCGCAGCAGCGCCAGCTCGCGGGCGCCGATGAGACCACGTGTCTCCGAGGTCAACCGGGCGTGCAAGGTGATGACTTGGGAGCGGCGGAGGAGTTCGTCCAGCCCGCCGACCCGGAGTCCGTGGATCTCGCCGTGCACATACGGGTCGTACACCATCACGCGCGCCCCAAACGCGCAGAGCACCCGGGCCACCCGGCTGCCCACGGCCCCGTACCCGACGAGCCCGACCGGCAGATCCTCCAGCTCCAACCCGCTGTGCTCGTACGTGTAGTAGGCGGCGCCGGCCTCCCAACTCCCTTGCCCCGCGAGGAGTTCATGGGCCTGCGGGATGCGGCGCAGGGCCGCCAGCATCATGCCGACGGTGAACTCGGCGGTCGCGGCGGCGTTGCGGCCGGGCGCGAAGCACACCTGTACGTCGTGGGTCTTCGCCGCGTCCAGGTTGACGTTGACCGGCCCGCCCCGGCACACGACGACCAGCCGCAGATCCGGGCAGGCCTCCAGCACGCGCTCCGTGACGGGACCCATCTGGGTGACCAGCACCTGGGCGTCACTGTCCCGCAGGGCGCCGATCAACTCGTCCTCGGAGTCGCTGGCCTCCTCCACTTCGCTGACGGCCCCGAAGGGTTCCAGGGGCCATCCGAGCTCCAACTCTCTTACGGTGAAGGGGTGTTCGCGCAGTTCCTCGGCGATGGCCGCTGTGATCAGCGAAGGCAGTACGAAATGGTCACCGGCGGCGACGACACGCAGGGTCTCGGTCATCGTGGGGCTCCCTCCCTCTCCGCCACGATGAACGGGGAATGCCGAATGCGTAACCCCTGTGGGAGGTCCGGATGATGTTCGAGGACGACGCCGAAGCGTGGCTGGGGATCGACCTGGGCACGCAGAGCGTCCGCGCACTGCTGGTCACGGCCGACGGCACGGTCCTCGGCGCGGGCACCGCCCCGCTGACCAACCACCGGGACGGCGGCGTACGGCACGAACAGGACCCGGGGGAGTGGTGGGAGGCGGTGCGCGCGGCGTGCCGGACCGCCCTGGCGGGACGAGGGTCGTCAGGGGTACGGATCGGCGGGCTCGCGGTGTGCGGCACCTCCGGGACCGTCCTGCTGACGGACACCGAAGGGCGCCCGCTCACACGGGGGTTGATGTACGACGACGGGCGCGCGGTGGAGGAGGCGGCGCGGGTCGGGATGCAGACGAGCTGGGCGCTGCCGAAGGCGTTGTGGCTGCTGGACACCTATGGCCCCGGACGGGTGACTCACCAACCCGACGTGATCACCGCGCAGTTGACGGGCGGGACGGTCCCGACCGACTCCAGCCACGCCCTCAAGACGGGCTACGACGCGGAGCGCGAGGCCTGGCCGCCCCAACTGGCCCACCTGGGCGAGGTGTTGCCGGAGGTGGTCCGCCCCGGCACCCGGCTGGGCGAGGTCTGCCGCACCGCCGCCGAAGCGACCGGCATCCCCGCCGGTACCCCGGTCATCGCGGGCATGACGGACGGCTGCGCGGCCCAGATCGCGTCGGGGGCGTTGCGCCCCGGCGCCTGGAACTCGGTGCTGGGTACCACCCTGGTCCTCAAGGGCGCGTCCGCGAGCCCCGTCCGGGACGACGCCGGGGTTGTCTACAACCACCGCGCGCCGGACGGCAGTTGGCTGCCGGGCGGCGCGTCGAGTGTGGGCGCGGGAGCACTGCCGCCGACGGCGGACCCGGCGAAGATGGATGGTCGGGCTGCGGCCTACGAACCGTCAGGCGCCGTCACTTACCCCCTCGCCTCGTCCGGCGGCGAACGCTTCCCCTTCTTCGCCCCGGAGGCCACGGCGTTCACGCTGGGCACGCCGGCCTCGGAGGCGGACGGCTGGGCGGCGGTACTCCAGGGCGTGGCATTCACGGAGCGCCTGTGCCTGGACTACCTGCACCACCTCGGCGCCCCGATAGACGGCCCCCTCACCTTCACGGGCGGCGCGGCCCGCAGCGCGTACTGGAACCAGCTACGCACCGACATCCTCGGCCGCCCGGCCCGAGTACCGGAACAGATCGAACCGGCCCTGGGGATGGCGGTGTTGGCGGCGTACGGGACCGGAGCGGCGGCCTCACTCGTCGACGCGGCCGACCGCATGGTCCGTATCCGCACGGTCCTGGAACCCCGCGCGTCCCACACGGCCCGCTTCACCGAGCCGTACGCTCGCCTGGTGGACGAACTGGAGGCCAGAGGCTGGCTACCGACCCCGCTCGCGACCCACACCCGCACCCGCCTGAACCAGGACACGATCGACTCATGAGCACGACTCTCCTGCTGGCCCGCCACGGCCAGACCGTCTGGCACGCCGAGAACCGCTACGCAGGCATCAGCGACGTAGCCCTGACGGACACGGGGTTCGCGCAGGCGGAAGCCCTGGGGCACTGGGCGGCCGCGCATCCGGTGGACGCGATCTGGACGTCCCCCCTGTCCCGAGCCGTCCTCACGGCGGCCCCCGCGTGCCGGGCCCTGAACCTCACCCCCCACACCGAACCCGCCCTGCGCGAATGCGACTTCGGGGTGGTGGAGGGCCGTACGCTCGCGGAGTTCGGGACGGAGAACCCCGGGGCGGCGGAGGCCTTCCGCACCGACCCGGTGGCCCACGCCTTCCCCGAGTCCGAGGACCCACTGGCCGCCGCCGAACGAGGCAGCGCCGCCCTGCACCGCATCGCAGCCGCCCACCCCGGTCAACGCGTACTGATCGTGGCCCACAACACCCTGCTCCGACTGGTGCTGTGCCGGTCGCTGGGGATTCCGCTCAGTGAATACCGGCGGGTCTTCCCGGGACTGCGGAACGCGGCGGTGAGCGAACTCCGGGTGCAGGGGGAGACGGTGGCGCTGCTGTCGCTCAATGTGCCCTGCGGGGCGGAGAGTTGAACAGGAGGGCGGGCCCTCGCGAGTCACGTCCTCGCGGGGGCCCGCCTCTTCATCCGCCCGCCCGCGTGAAGGTTGAGAAGACGATCACGAGGCAGGACGCTTCATACGGTCTACGGGTCACGCGGGCAGGATCGTCTGCCGGGACTTCGCCGTCTCGTAACGCCGCGCCACGTCCTGCCAGTTGACGACCGCCCACATCGCGTCGATGAAGTCGACCTTCTGGTTCCGGTACTGGAGGTAGAAGGCGTGCTCCCAGGCGTCGAAGACGAGGAGGGGGGTCGAGCCCTGGCCGACGTTGCCCTGATGGTCGTAGACCTGCTCGACGATCAGGCGGCCGCTCAACGGTTCGTGGGCGAGTACGCCCCAGCCCGAACCCTGCGTCGTCGCGGCGGCCTTGGTGAGCTGGGCCTTGAAGCCGGCGAAGGAGCCGAAGGACTCGGTGATGGCGTCGGCGAGGCCGCCGACGCCATCGGCCGCGAGGGGCTCGCCGCCGCCGTCGCCCGTCATGTTGTGCCAGTAGATGCTGTGCAGGATGTGGCCGGAGAGGTGGAACGCCAGGTTCTTCTCCAGCCCGTTGACCGAACCCCACCGCTCCTTGTCGCGCGCCTCCGCCAACTGCTCCAGCGAGTCGTTGGCTCCCTTGACGTAGGCCGCGTGGTGCTTGTCGTGGTGCAGCTCGATGATCTTGGGGCTGATCACGGGGGCGAGCGCGGAGTAGTCGTAGGGCAGGTCGGGCAGCGTGTAGACGGGCATGACGGATCGATCCCCTCCGGACCTCTTAATGCACATGGCTTGCAACTACAACCTAGCAGCGAAAAGGCTCGGTGTGGCTCCCAAGGGGCTCGGCGTGGCTACTCCGCCACCGACGTGTAGTGCGACGCGTCCCCCTCGATCGAGTAGCTCTCCTTGCCCTCGATGCCGACCGGGATGTCGCCGGCGACGGTCACGCGGTTGAGGCGGCGGGGCTGGTCGTCGTAGTTGTCGATGGCGTAGTGCTGGGTGATGCGGTTGTCGAACAGGACGAGCTGGTTGGGGGACCAGCGCCAGCGCAGGATGTTCTCCGGGCGGGTGACGTACGTCTGGAGGAGGTCGAGGATCTTGCGGGACTCGCCCGCCGACAGGCCGACGATCCGCTGCGCGAACCCCCCGATGAACAGGCCGCGTTCACCGGTCAGCGGGTGGACGCGGACGACCGGGTGGACCGTACGGAACTTGATCGACGTGAACTGGGCGCGCTGGGCCGCCTTTTCGTCGTCGATCTCCTCCTCCGGTACGGCGTAGTCGTAGTCGTTGGTGTGCTCCGCCCACAGGGTGTCCGCGAGGACGCGCAGCGGTTCGGGCAGGTCGCGGTAGGCCGCCGCCGAACTGGCGATCAGGGTCTCGCCGCCGTACGGCGGGACCGTGATGCTGCGCAGGGTGCTGGCCTGGGGCGGGTTGAGGACGAAGGTCACGTCCGTGTGCCAGTGGTTGGCGCGGCCGCGCTCACTGTCGACGGGCAGCACGTTCGGGGCGCCGTCGACGGCGGACACGGTGGGGTGGGCGGTGGTGACGTCCCCGAAGTGGCGGGCGAATGCCTCCTGGCCCTCGTCGTCGAGGTGGACGTCGTCGAAGACCAGGGCCTTGTGGACGTTGAGGGCCTCACGGAGAGCTGTTGTCTGGTCTTCGTCCAGCGGCTTGTTGACGTCCACGCCCGACACACGGGCGCCGATGTTCGCGGTGACTTTCTGGATCTCGATGGACATGGTGAAGTCCTTTCAGACGAGGGCGGGCTGGGTGGTGGGTCGGGTGTACTG
>NZ_JBLTJC010000117.1:0-28545 GCF_048158785.1 Streptomyces colwelliae
CGGCAGGCTGGACGCAGGTCTTCCTGGACGACTTCAACGGCTCCGCCGGCACCGGCGTCTCCACCACCAACTGGCAGTACGACACCGGGACTTCATACCCGGGCGGCGCCGCCAACTGGGGCACCGGCGAGGTCGAGACGATGACCTCCTCCACCAACAACGTGGCCCTCGACGGCAACGGCAACCTGCTGATCACCCCGCGCCGGGACGCCGCCGGCAACTGGACCTCGGGCCGTATCGAGACCAACCGCACCGACTTCCAGCCGCCGGCCGGCGGGAAGCTCCGCGTCGAGGCCCGTATCCAACTCCCCAACGTCACCGGCTCGTCCGCGCTCGGCTACTGGCCCGCGTTCTGGATGCTGGGCGCGCCCTTCCGGGGCAACTACCAGAACTGGCCCAGCGTGGGCGAGTTGGACATCATGGAGAACGTCCAGGGGCTCAACACCGACTGGGCGACGGTGCATTGCGGCACCAACCCGGGCGGCCCCTGCAACGAGACGACCGGTATCGGCGGCAACACCGCCTGCACCGGAACCACTTGTCAGGCCGGCTTCCACACGTACGCCATGGAGTGGGACAGGTCGACGAGCCCCGAGCAGATCCGCTTCTACCTCGACGGCGTCAACTTCCATACGGTGAACGCCAATCAGGTCGATGCCACCACCTGGGCCAACGCCACCAACCACGGCTTCTTCATCATCCTGAACGTGGCGATGGGCGGCGGCTTCCCGGACGCGTTCGGCGGCGGCCCCACCAGCGCCACCGACCCGAACCACCCGATGACGGTGGACTACGTCCAGGTGCTCTCGTCCACGGGCAGTGGGAGCGGTACTACGACCCCGCCGACCGGCAGCCGGGACGCCTACAGCGCCATCCAGGCCGAGTCGTACGACAGCCAGTCCGGCACTATCGCCGAGACCACCACGGACACGGGTGGCGGCCAGGACATCGGCTCGATAGCCAACGGCGACTGGGCGCTCTACAAGGGCGTCACCTTCGGCTCCACGGCGGCCACCCAGTTCTACGCCCGGGTCGCGAGCGGTGCGGCGAGCGGGGTCAGCGGTCTGGTCCAGGTACGCCTCGACAGCCCGACCGCGACCCCGGTCGGCAGTTTCGCGCTGGCCAACACCGGGGGCTGGCAGTCATGGAGAACGGTGCCGGCGAACATCAGCTCGGTCACCGGCACCCATGACGTCTACCTCACCTTCAGCAGCGGGCAGTCGGCGGACTTCGTGAACGTGAACTGGTTCGACTTCGGTCACTGAGCCCAACTCACCACGGGGTGAAGGGGCTTCACGCAGAGGCGTGGGGCCCCTTCACCTTTCCCGTGGTGCCGTCGAGGGTGAAGCGGGGCATCCCGGGGAAGCCGGCGCCGGAGCCCCGGACGGGACGAGATCACGACCGGCTTCCTCCCTGCTGCTAGCCCCTTCCTTCCACCGCAGGTCAGCGGTCTACCCCGGCAGAACGGCGTCCGGCGTGCGGTGGACCGTAGTTGACCGGTCGGCTAGCTTCGGTCGTGCGGGGCGGATCAGCCGCTGATCCGGTTCCAGCCCGAACACAGCTCCATCCCTCCGACCGCCTTCGCCGTCGGAGACACGTTCCCTTCCCACCCGGAGTACAGCGATGAACGACAACAACAGCCACAGGGACGGCATTTACCCCTTTCCTACCGGTATGCAGTCACGTGAAATCGACACCAACGGCGCCACGATCCACGTACGCGTCGGCGGGCAGGGGCCGGCGGTCGTCCTGCTGCACGGCTTCGGCACGACGGGCGACATGTGGGGTCATCTGGCCCACGCACTCATCGAGGACCACACGGTCGTCGCGCCCGACCTGCGGGGGCTGGGTCTCTCGTCGAAACCCGACGGCGGCTACGACAAGAAGAACCAGGCGGCGGACGTGTGGGGCGTCCTGGACGCCCTGGGTATCCCTTCGATCGAACTGGTGACGCACGACATCGGCATCATGGTCGGCTACGCGGTTGCCGCCACCCACCCCGAGCGCGTCAGCCGATGGGTGGCGATCGACGCGCCGCTGCCCGGCATCGGCCCTTGGGACCGGATCACACAGGACCCGGCCATGTGGCACTTCGGCTTCGGCGGTCACGACATGGAGCGCTTGGTC
The DNA here is from genome assembly GCF_048158785.1 of Streptomyces colwelliae. Taxonomy (NCBI): domain Bacteria; kingdom Bacillati; phylum Actinomycetota; class Actinomycetes; order Kitasatosporales; family Streptomycetaceae; genus Streptomyces; species Streptomyces colwelliae. Next base: position 2,128 of record NZ_JBLTJC010000117.1, read on the forward strand.
GACGGCCGGGAGCGCATCTACCTCGACCGCTTCTGGAACGAACTCTCCGTGGTCCCCGAGCGCTTCGACGAAGCGAAGCGCCAGCACTACGCGGCGCTCTACGCACAGCCCGGCGCCATGCGAGCGAGCTTCGCCCAGTTCCTGGCGTTCGCCCAGGACGCGGCCGACAACAGGAAGTTCCTCGCGGAGGGCAGGCTCCGGATGCCGATCCTGGCCTTCGGCGGCGAAGCCACGTTCGGCCCGGGGATCGGCGAGGTGCTGCGGTGCGTGGCCGACGACGTCGAGGACGCGGTCATCCCGGACTGCGGACACTGGATCACGGAAGAGCAGCCGCAGGCGACGACGGACCTGGTCGTCGGCTTCCTGCGCCGGGCTCGCTGAAGACCGTCCCTCCGTACAGGAACAGCAATTCATCAGTCGAAGGAAGTGGTCGCCATCATGGACGCTGTCTACACCGCGGTCGTCACCGCCAACGGCCGGGACGGCCGCGCCGCCAGCGACGACGGACACCTCGATGTCCGTCTCGCGTTTCCGCCGGCGCTCGGCGGCGACGGCCGGGGCACCAATCCCGAGCAGCTCTTCGCGGCCGGCTACGCGGCCTGCTTCACCAGCACGCTCGGTGTCGTGGGCCGGGTGGCGAAGGTTCCCACCGCCGAGATCTCGGTGACCGCGGAGATCGGCCTCGCCAAGGACGCCACGGACGGCGGCTTCGCACTCACCGCGGTGCTCCGCGTGCAGCTGCCCGAGGCGCTGCGCAACGAGACCGGTCGCAAGCTGGTCGAGCAGGCGCACGCGGGCTGCCCGTACTCCAAGGCCACCCGCGGCAACATCCCGGTCGAACTCGTCGTGGAGTAGCGACCCGCCCCGTATGCAAAGCGATGCACCCCCGCACCGACCCGCAAGTGAAGGAGAGCGACTTGACCACCGTACGACCGTCGGCGGCCCCCCATGACTACGAGCGCATGATGGGGATGGTGACAGGCTTCTGGGTCACCCAGACGGTTCGGGCTGCCGCCCTGTACAACCTCGCGGACCACCTCGCGTCCGGAACCGACACCGCCGAGGCGATCGCCGCCGCGGAATCCACCGACCCCGACGCGACCCGCCGCCTGCTGCGCACCTGCGCCTCCCTGGGCCTGATGACCTCCGAAGACGGACATCACTACACCGGCACGCCCCTGCTGAGCACACTCCAGCAGGACGACCCCCACTCGCTACGACACTTCGCCATCTCCCAGTCCGCACCGGGCCATTGGCTGCCATGGGGCAGGTTTCCCGAAGCCGTCCGGACCGGCCGGCACCAGGTCACCGCGGCGCACGGCGAAGCGAACATCTTCGAGTACTTCGCCAAGCACCTCGACGAGGCATCCTCCTTCACCGAGTCGATGAGCAACCTGTCACGCGCGTCCGCCCTCGACATCGCCGCGGTGCTGGACACGAAGGGCGTCACTCTCACTCTGGACATCGGCGGAGCGGGCGGTGACGTCGTCCGGGCGATGATGCGGGCCAACCCCGAACTCCACGGCGGGGTCTTCGACCTGCCCCACATCGTTCCCGCCGCGGCCGAGGCCGCCAGGGCCGAGGGGCTCGACGGGCGGTTCACCACGGTCGGCGGGGACTTCTTCGAATCCGTTCCGCCGGCGGACCTCTACGTACTCAAATACATCCTGCACGACTGGGACGACGCCAACTGCGTCCGCATCCTGCGGAACTGCCGGGCACAGCTCGCGGAGGGCGGCCGCATCGCCGTCGTCGACCACCTCGTCGGCGATGCCGGCCAACCCGGGCTCGCTCCCCTGATGGATATGAACATGCTCGACATGACAGGCGGCAGGGAACGCCAACTCGCCGAATTCGAGGCCCTGTTCGCCGCGGCCGGCCTGCACCGCCTCACGGTGACTCCGGCCGGAGCGTTCGCGGTCATCGAAGCGCGGGCCACACCGTGACCTCACCGCGTCGCCGTACAAAAAGGCGCGCGAACTCCGCCCGGGCACAGCCGAGTTCCGGCTGACCCGGCCCGAACCCGAGCCCCATCCCGACGCGACCGGGATGGGGCTCCTCCGTTTCCGCGCGGCCCGTCCGCGTCACCTCAGCGCAACTCCGCCCGGAACCCCGCCGGCGTCACATCCGTGTGCTGCTGGAAGAACTTGGAGAAGTTCGCCGCGTCGGGGAACCCAACTGCCGCGCCCACCCGGCCGATCGGCAGGTCCGTGTGGGCCAACAGCCGTTTCGCCTCCAGGACGACCCGTTTGTCGATGAAGCCCTTGGGGGTCTCACCGGTGGCGGCGCGGACCGCGCGGACGAGGGTGCGGCGGGAGTAGCCGAGGGCGTCGGCGTAGGCGCTGACGCTGTGGTTGGTGGCGAAGCCCTTCTCGACGGCGTTCCGGAAGAGGGTGAACGTCGTGTCGGCCTGCCGGGCCGCGTCCTCGGCGGAGCTCGCCGCCAGGTGGGCCAGGCGCAGCAGGAACGCCGTGAGGGAGTGCCGTAGGACCGAGGTGTGCAGGCTGAGCGGGAGCGTCTCCGTGTCCTCGTACTCGCGCTGGAGCTGGCCCAGCGAGGCGCGCAGTGCGGCGAGCCGGGGCTCGTCGGGGTGCAGGACGGGCGGGAGGTCGTAGCGGTAGAGGCCCGTCGCCTCGACCGTGGCGCGCGGGAGGAAGCCTGGCTGCATGGTCAGGACGGTGCCGCGGTACTCGCTGGTGCGGGAGAAGCGGTGGACCTGGCCGGGGCGGATCCACAGGACGTCGCCTGCGCTCACCTCGTACTCGGCGAAGTCGATCATGTGGCGGACCGGGCCGCCGGAGAAGAGCATCACCACATGGAAGTCGATGCGGTGGACGCGGTGCAGGGGTGCGTCGGCGTGCCAGGTGTGGTCGGTGCCCATCGGGCCGACCTGCATGCCGACGCCGCAGACACTCAGATCGACAGGGAAGGGAAACGTTCTGATCACGTCGCCGTCACCGCCGACGTCTTGGATAGTTCTGTCCGTCATGTCCTTCTCGTGCCGCCTCAGCGTCGCTGCCGGTGTCCCACTTTCACCACAGGCTGGCACACCGGCACCTTCCCTCGTAAAAGTCAGACTTTTAGATTTGAAGACGTCCGAGCAGTTCTTCCGCTCTTACCGAGGACTTCTTGAAGATGAACGCGCACACACCTGACAGCTTCGAGTGGACCGATCTCGACCGTCGAGCCGTCGACACCGCCCGTGTTCTGGCCGCTGACGCGGTGCAGAAGGTCGGCAACGGCCACCCCGGCACCGCGATGGCCCTGGCTCCCGCCGCGTACACGATCTTTCAGAAGGTGATGCGTCACGACCCCGCGGATCCCGAGTGGACCGGTCGTGACCGCTTCGTCCTCTCCCCCGGCCACACCTCGCTGACGCTCTACACGCAGCTGTACCTCGCCGGGTACGAACTGGAGCTGGACGACCTGAAGGCCTTCCGGACGCACGGTTCGAAGACGCCTGGTCACCCCGAGTACGGGCACACGGCCGGTGTGGAGACCACGACAGGACCGCTCGGACAGGGTGTCGCCAACGCGGTGGGCATGGCCATGGCCGCCCGCTACGAGCGCGGCCTGTTCGACCCCGAGGGCCCCGAGGGCGAGTCGCCCTTCGACCACACCGTCTGGGCGATCGTCTCCGACGGCGACCTGGAGGAGGGCATCTCCGCCGAGGCCTCCTCCCTCGCGGGCCACCAGAAGCTCGGCAACCTCGTCTTCGTCTACGACGACAACCACATCTCCATCGAGGGCGACACCGCGACCGCCTTCTCCGAGGACGTCCTGAAGCGGTACGAGGCCTACGGCTGGCACACCCAGCGCATCGAGCCCTCCGCCGACGGCGACATCGACACCCACGCGCTGTACACGGCGCTGAGGACGGCGCAGGCCGAGACCGGGCGCCCCTCGATCATCGCGATGCGCACGATCATCGCTTGGCCCGCTCCAAACGCCCAGAACACCGAGGCCTCCCACGGCTCCGCACTCGGCGCCGACGAGATCGCCGCCACCAAGCGCGTCCTCGGCTTCGACCCGGAGCAGTCCTTCGAGGTCGCCGACGAGGTCATCGCGCACAGCCGCAAGGCCCTGGACCGGGGTGCCGAGGCGCACTCCGCGTGGGACAAGCAGCTCGACAAGTGGCGCGGCGCCCAGCCCGAGCGCGCGAAGCTCTTCGACCGGATCGTCGCCGGTCAGCTCCCCGAGGGCTGGGAGCAGTCCCTGCCGGTCTTCGAGGCGGGGTCCTCCGTCGCCACCCGCGCCGCCTCCGGCAAGGTCCTCCAGGCGCTTGGACCGGTCCTGCCCGAGCTGTGGGGCGGCTCCGCCGACCTGGCCGGCTCGAACAACACCACGATCGACAAGACGTCGTCCTTCCTCCCGGAGGGCAACCCGCTGCCGGAGGCCGACCCGTACGGCCGTACGATCCACTTCGGTATTCGCGAGCACTCGATGGCGGCCGAGATGAACGGCATCGCCCTGCACGGCAACACGCGTGTCTACGGCGGCACCTTCCTGGTGTTCTCCGACTACATGCGCAACGCCGTCCGCCTCTCCGCCCTGATGCAGCTCCCGGTGACGTACGTCTGGACGCACGACTCGATCGGTCTCGGCGAGGACGGTCCCACCCACCAGCCGGTCGAGCACCTCGCCTCGCTGCGCGCCATCCCGGGCCTGAACATCGTGCGCCCGGCCGACGCCAACGAGACCACGATCGCCTGGGCCGAGATCCTCAAGCGGCACGCCACGAAGCCCGCCCCGCACGGCCTCGCGCTGACCCGTCAGGGTGTGCCGACCTACGAGCCCAACTCCGATGCGGCGCGCGGCGGTTACGTCCTCAAGGACTCCTCCACCGAGACCCCGGACGTGGTGCTCATCGCGACCGGTTCCGAGGTCCACCTCGCCGTCGAGGCGCGAGAGCGGCTGGAGGCCGAGGGAGTGGGAACCCGGGTGGTGTCGATGCCGTCCGTGGAGTGGTTCGAGGAGCAGTCGCGCGAGTACCGCGACAGCGTCCTTCCGCCGTCCGTGAAGGCCCGCGTTGCGGTCGAGGCCGGGATCGGTCTCACGTGGTACCGGTTCGTGGGTGACGCAGGACGCATCGTCTCCCTCGAACACTTCGGCGCCTCCGCCGATGCCAAGACCCTGTTCGCCGAGTTCGGTTTCACGGCCGAGAACGTCGCCGCAGCTGCCCGGGAATCCCTTGCCGCCGCGCGCGGTTGATCCGATCGCCAGAAAGAAGATGATCACAGTGACCGAAGTGACCGCCACCGCGGGAGCACTCAAGCGCCTGTCCGACGAGGGCGTCTCCATCTGGCTGGACGACCTGTCGCGCAAGCGGATCGAGTCCGGCAACCTCGCCGAACTCGTCGACACCAAGAATGTCGTCGGTGTCACCACCAACCCGTCGATCTTCCAGGCCGCCATCGGCTCCGGCGAGGGTTACGAGGAGCAGCTCGCCGACCTGGCCGTACGCAAGGTGACGGTCGAAGAGGCCGTACGGATGATGACCACCGCCGACGTCCGCGCCGCCGCCGACATCCTGCGCCCGGTGTACGACGCGACCGGCGGGCAGGACGGCCGGGTGTCGATCGAGGTCGACCCGCGTCTCGCCCACCACACGGCGGCGACGATCGCCGAGGCCAAGCAGCTGTCCTGGCTGGTGGACCGTTCCAACGTGATGATCAAGATCCCGGCGACGAAGGCCGGTCTCCCGGCCATCACCGAGGTCATCGGCGAGGGCATCAGCGTCAACGTCACGCTGATCTTCTCCCTGGAGCGCTACCGCGAGGTCATGGACGCCTACCTGGCCGGCCTGGAGAAGGCGAAGGCCGCCGGTATCGACCTGGCGACCATCCACTCCGTGGCCTCCTTCTTCGTCTCCCGCGTCGACTCCGAGATCGACAAGCGCCTCACCGCCCTCGGCACGGACGAGGCCCTCGCCCTCAAGGGCAAGGCGGCGCTCGCCAACGCGCGGCTCGCCTACGAGGCGTACGAGGACGTCTTCTCCTCGGACCGTTGGACCGGTCTCGCGGACGCCGGGGCCAACAAGCAGCGCCCCCTGTGGGCCTCGACCGGCGTGAAGGACCCGTCGTACAAGGACACCCTGTACGTCGACGAGCTGGTCGCGCCCGGCACGGTCAACACCATGCCCGAGGCGACGCTGAACGCCACCGCCGACCACGGCGACATCCACGGCGACACGGTGACCGGCGGCTACGCGCAGGCGCGCGCCGACCTGGACGCCGTAGAGCGGCTGGGGATCTCGTACGACGTGGTCGTCAAGCAGTTGGAGGACGAGGGCGTCGCCAAGTTCGAGGTGGCCTGGCAGGACCTGCTGGACGCCGTCGCGAAGTCGCTGAGCAGCAAGGGGGTCGACGGGGAATGAGCGAGGAACTTCCCGAAACGAAACCGGCCGAAGCAGCCGATGCAGCCGAAGCGGCCGTGCAGGCGCTGACCGTCGAGGAACTCACGGACGCCCTGGCCGCCGACTGGGACAACCCGCTGCGTGACCCCCGCGACCGCCGGCTCCCCCGGATCGCGGGCCCGTCCGGGCTGGTCATCTTCGGTGTCACCGGCGACCTGTCCCGCAAGAAGCTGATGCCGGCCGTCTACGACCTGGCCAACCGCGGCATGCTGCCGCCGGGCTTCTCGCTCGTCGGGTTCGCCCGGCGGGACTGGGAGGACCAGGACTTCGCGCAGGTGGTGCACGACTCGGTGCGCGAGCACTCCCGGACCGAGTTCCGCGAGGAGGTCTGGCAGCAGCTCGCCGAGGGCATGCGGTTCATCCCGGGCGACTTCGACGACGACACGGCGTTCAAGCAACTGCGCGCGGCCGTCGATGAGTTGGACACGTCCCGGGGTACCAGCGGCAACTACGCGTTCTATCTCTCCGTACCGCCGAAGTTCTTCCCGAAGGTCGTCCAGCAGCTGAAGAAGCACGGGCTCGCGACGGCCGCCGACGGTTCCTGGCGGCGCGCGGTGATCGAGAAGCCGTTCGGGCGTGACCTCAAGAGCGCGCGTGAGCTGAACAAGATCGTGCACGAGGTGTTCGACCCGGACCAGGTGTTCCGCATCGACCACTACCTCGGCAAGGAGACCGTCCAGAACATCCTGGCGCTGCGCTTCGCCAACCAGATGTACGAGCCCATCTGGAACCGGTCCTACGTCGACCACATCCAGATCACGATGGCCGAGGACATCGGCATCGGCGGGCGCGCCGGCTACTACGACGGCATCGGTTCGGCCCGTGACGTCATCCAGAACCACCTGCTTCAGCTGATGGCGCTGACCGCCATGGAGGAGCCGATCGCCTTCGACGAGGAGGCGCTGCTCACCGAGAAGCTCAAGGTGCTGAAGTCGGTGCGGCTGCCCCAGGAGCTGGGCGAGCACACGGTGTTCGGGCAGTACGCGGAGGGCTGGCAGGGCGGCGAGAAGGTCGTCGGCTACCTCCAGGAGGACGGCATCGACCCGCAGTCGAAGACCGACACCTACGCGGCCGTCAAGCTGGAGGTCGACAACCGCCGCTGGGCGGGCATCCCCTTCTATCTGCGCACCGGCAAGCGGCTCGGGCGGCGCGTGACGGAGATCGCGGTCGTCTTCAAGCGCGCCCCGCACTCCCCCTTCGACTCCAGCGCCACCGAGGAGTTGGGCCAGAACGCGATCGTCATCCGCGTGCAGCCCGACGAGGGCATGACGGTCCGGTTCGGGTCCAAGGTGCCGGGCACCTCGATGGAGATCCGGGACGTGTCCATGGACTTCGCCTACGGCGAGTCGTTCACGGAGTCGAGCCCGGAGGCGTACGAGCGGCTCATCCTGGATGTGCTGCTCGGCGACGCCAACCTGTTCCCGCGCCACCAGGAAGTGGAAGAGTCCTGGAAGATCCTCGACCCGATCGAGGAGTACTGGGCGCAGAACGGCAAGCCCGCGCAGTACTCCTCGGGCAGTTGGGGGCCTCAGGAGGCGGACGAGATGCTCGCACGAGACGGACGGAGCTGGCGCAGGCCATGAAGATCGACCTGAGCGACACCACGGCAAGCAAGATCAACAAGGCGCTGGTGCAGGGTCGCCGCGACATCGGCACCCCTGCCGTGGGCATGGTCCTGACGATGGTCATCGTCACGGACGAGGAGAACGCCTACGACTCGATCAAGGCGGCCGAGGAGGCCTCGCACGAGCACCCCTCGCGCACCCTGGTCGTCATCAAGCGGCACGCCCGCACCCCGCGGGACCGTACCAACTCGCACCTCGACGCCGAGGTCCGGGTGGGCGCCGACGCGGGTACCGGCGAGACGGTCGTGCTGCGGACCTACGGCGAGGTGTCCGACCACGCCGACTCCGTGGTGCTGCCGCTGCTGCTGCCGGACGCGCCGGTCGTCGTCTGGTGGCCCGGGGACGCCCCCGAGGTCCCGGCGAAGGACCCGCTGGGCGCCCTCGCGCAGCGCCGGATCACCGACCTGTACGCGGCGGCGAACCCCATCGAGGCCCTGGACGCCCGCGCCCGTGCCTACGCGCCCGGCGACACCGACCTCGCCTGGACCCGGCTGACCCCGTGGCGCTCGATGCTGGCGGCGGCCCTCGACCAGGCCAAGGCCAAGATCACCTCGGGTGCCGTGGAGAGCGAGGCCGACAACCCGGCCGCCGAGCTGCTGGCGCGCTGGCTGGAGGCACGGCTGAAGGTGAAGATCGACCGCGTGGTCACCGCCGGACCGGTCGTCACCGCCGTACGCCTGGGCACCGCGGCCGGCGAGGTCGTCATCGACCGTCCCGAGGGCCCGCTGGCGACGCTGTCCCTGCCCGGGCAGCCCTCCCGCACCCTCGCGCTGAAAGTCCGCACGACCTCCGAACTGATCGCCGAGGAGCTGCGGCGCCTCGACGCCGACGAGATGTACGCCATCGCCCTCCGGGCCGAGGGCACCAAGGAGACCCCCTCTCATGTCTGACTCCCCCAAGCTCACCCGGCGACCGGAGTGGGCCGCGCTGGAGGACCACCGCGCGGGTCAACTGCACCCGCAGTTGCGTGAGTTGTTCGCGGCGGACCCGGGGCGCGCGGAGCGGTACGTGGTCACCGTCGGCGATCTGCGCATCGACTACTCCAAGCATCTGATCACGGACGAGACCCTCGCCCTGCTCCAGGAACTGGCCACCGCCACCGGCGTGTTCGGCCTGCGGGACGCGATGTTCCGCGGCGAGAAGATCAACGTCACCGAGGACCGCGCGGTCCTGCACACCGCGCTGCGCGCCCCGCGTGACACGGTGATCGAGGTCGACGGCGAGAACGTCGTACCCCAAGTGCACGCGGTCCTCGACAAGATGGCAGGCTTCGCGAACCGCGTCCGCTCCGGCGAGTGGACCGGGCACACGGGTCGTCGTATCCGCAATGTCGTCAACATCGGCATCGGCGGCTCGGACCTGGGTCCGGCGATGGCCTACGAGGCGCTCCGCGCGTTCACCGACCGCTCGTTGACGGTCCGCTTCGTGTCGAACGTGGACGGCGCCGACCTGCACGAGGCGGTCCGCGACCTGGACCCGGCGGAGACGCTGTTCATCGTCGCGTCGAAGACGTTCACCACGATCGAGACGATCACCAACGCAACGTCCGCACGGACGTGGCTCCTTGAGGGGCTCGGCGGTGACGACAAGGCCGTCGCGAAGCACTTCGTGGCGCTGTCGACGAACGCCGGGAAGGTGTCGGACTTCGGCATCGACACGGACAACATGTTCGAGTTCTGGGACTGGGTCGGCGGACGCTACTCGTACGACTCCGCCATCGGTCTCTCGCTGATGATCGCCATCGGCCCGGACCGTTTCCACGAGATGCTCGACGGTTTCCACCTCGTCGACGAGCACTTCCGCACCGCGCCCGCCGAGTCCAACGCGCCTTTGCTGCTTGGCCTGTTGGGCGTCTGGTACGGCAACTTCTTCGACGCCCAGTCGCACGCGGTGCTGCCGTACTCGCACTATCTCTCCAAGTTCACCGCCTACTTGCAGCAGCTGGACATGGAGTCCAACGGCAAGTCCGTGGACCGGGACGGGAATCCGGTGGAGTGGCAGACCGGCCCGGTGGTGTGGGGCACGCCCGGCACGAACGGGCAGCACGCCTACTACCAACTCATCCACCAGGGCACGAAGTTGATCCCGGCGGACTTCATCGGCTTCGTCAACCCGATCGGTGAACTGAGTGACGGGCTGAAGGCGCAGCACGACCTGCTGATGGCCAACTTCTTCGCCCAGACACAGGCGTTGGCGTTCGGCAAGACGCCGGACGAGGTGCGCGCGGAGGGTGTGCCCGAGGAACTGGTGCCGCACAAGACGTTCAAGGGCAACCACCCCACGACCACGATCCTGGCCCGCGAGCTCACCCCGTCCGTGCTCGGGCAGTTGATCGCGCTCTACGAGCACAAGGTGTTCGTCCAGGGCGCGGTCTGGAACATCGACTCCTTCGACCAGTGGGGCGTCGAGCTGGGCAAGGTCCTCGCCAAGCGCGTCGAACCCGCCCTCACCGAAGGCGCCGACGTGCCCGGCCTCGACTCCTCCACCGCCGCTCTCGTGGCCACCTACCGGACTCTCCGTAGTTCCCAGGATTCTCAGGAAGTGAACTGACATGCAGCTCGGACTGATCGGCCTCGGCAAGATGGGCGGCAACATGCGCGAGCGCATCCGCCGCGCGGGCCACACCGTCATCGGATACGACCGCAACCCCGAGATCTCCGACGTGAGCGACCTGGCCGAGCTGGTCGGCAAGCTCGAAGCGCCGCGCACGGTATGGGTGATGGTCCCGGCCGGCGCCCCGACCCAGTCGGTCGTCGACGAGCTGGGCGAGCTGCTCCAGCCCGGCGACGTCATCGTGGACGGCGGCAACTCCCGCTGGACGGACGACGAGAAGCACGCCGAGGAGCTGGGTGCCAAGGGCATCGGCTTCGTCGACGCGGGTGTCTCCGGCGGCGTGTGGGGCCTCCAGAACGGCTACGCCCTGATGGTCGGCGGCGACGCCGAGAACATCGCGAAGGTGCAGCCGGTCTTCGACGCGCTCAAGCCCGAGGGCGAGTTCGGCTTCGTCCACGCCGGCAAGGTGGGCGCCGGGCACTTCTCGAAGATGGTCCACAACGGCATCGAGTACGCCATGATGCAGGCGTACGCCGAGGGCTGGGAGCTGCTGGAGAAGGTCCACTCCGTCACGGACGTGCGGGAGGTGTTCCGCTCCTGGCAGGAGGGCACCGTCATCCGTTCGTGGCTGCTCGACCTGGCGGTCAACGCCCTTGACGGCGATGAGCACTTGGACAAGCTGCGGGGTTTCGCGGAGGACTCCGGCGAGGGCCGCTGGACCGTCGAGGCGGCCATCGACAACGCGGTGCCGCTGCCCGCGATCACGGCCTCCCTCTTCGCGCGGTTCGCGTCGCGTCAGGAGGACTCGCCGCAGATGAAGATGATCGCGGCGCTGCGCAACCAGTTCGGCGGCCACGCCGTCGAGTCCAAGTAGGCGCGCCGTGGGGGATCTTCTGCTGGTCCGCCACGGCGAGACGGAGTGGAGCGTGTCGGGCCAGCACACCAGCTGGACCGACCTGCCCCTCACCCAGCACGGCGAGGAACAGGCCAAGTCCCTCGCTCCGCTCCTCTCGGACCGGGCCTTCGCTCTCGCACTGACCAGCCCGCTCGGCCGCGCGATACGCACCGCCGAACTCGCGGGCATCACCGGGGCCGCACCCGACCCCGATCTGCACGAGTGGGACTACGGCGCCTACGAGGGCGTCACCACCGTCGACATCCATCGCACCCGCCCCGACTGGTACTTGTGGACCGACGGTGTCCCGCCGGGCCCGGCCGGACACCCGGGCGAGTCCCCGGACGAGGTCGGTGCCCGGGCCGACCGGGTGCTGAAGCGGGTGGACTCGGCGCTCGTGGACGGTGACGTGGTCCTCGTGGCGCACGCCCACTTCCTGCGCGTCCTCACTGCCCGCCGGCTGGGCCTGACGGCGGCGGACGGTCGCCTGTTCCAACTGGCGACCGGCACGGTCAGCCGCCTGTCCACCGAGCACGACCGCCCGGTCATCGCGGAGTGGAACACCCGACCGTAACAACGGCACAACTCCCCGGCCCGGACCGCGCGTTGACGTGCGGTCCGGGCCGGATTCGTCCCCTGTGCCCGGGACCTCCGCGCGGCTAGAGTCCCGCTTGATGGAGATCAACGATCTGACACCGGCCGAGGAACAGGTGTGGCGGGCCTTCCCGTTGGGCGAGTCCGTGGACTTCCGTACGGCGGAGGACGAGGACGTCGCCCTCGGCGGCGACTGGGGGCCCGAACGGACCGTGCGCGCCGAGGTGTTGCGGGCGCTGCTGCTCAACGGGCCTCAGGAAGCGGGCGAGATAGCGTCACTGAGCCTGGAGGGCGCCCGGATCAGCGGGAGGCTCGATCTGCAGTACGCGACGATCGACCACCCGGTGCGGCTGCGGTACTGCCACTTCGACGAGGTGCCCCGCTTCTACGCCTGCCGGCTGCGCGAACTCAACCTCGGCGACTCCGTCCTGCCCGGTCTCACCGCCCATGCGATGCGCGTGGACGGCGTGCTGCGGATGACCCGGTCCCGGTTCCGCGGAGTGGTGCGGCTCGCCGGGGCGAAGATCTCCGGGAGCCTGTTCATGGAGGGCTCGGAGATCATCGCTCCGGACGCCGAGGAGCCGGTTCTCCAGCTCAACCAGGCGGCCGTCGGCGACGATCTCCGGGCCGCCGGCCTGCGCACCCGAGGTCAGATACGGCTCAGCGGCGCGAGCGTCGCCGGGTCGGTCGACCTCAACACGGCGCACCTCTCCAACCCCGGGGACTCCGCTGTCGACGCCGAGATCCTCACCGTGGAGGGCAACGTCCTCGTCCGGGACGCCCGCGTGGAGGGCTGGATGGGCCTGCGCGGCGCCCGGATCGCGGGCCGGCTGGACCTGTCGTACTCGACTCTGTCGAATCCCGGCGGTCCCGTACTGCTGGCGAGCAGCACCACCATGGGGGAACTCTGGCTGCGCGCGAGCCCGCCCATGCAGGGGGGACTCGTGCTGCGCAGCGCCCAGATCGACGTCCTGCTGCTGGAGCCGGAGGTCCTGCCGGAGCAGGTCTTCCTCACCAGCCTCACCTACACCTCGCTCATCCCGCACGAGCCCGCAGACCGCCGGCTGACCATGCTGGAGCGCGACGGCGACGGCTATGTCCCGCACGCCTACGAGGAGTTGGCCGCCGCGTACCGCCGCGTCGGCGACGACTACGCCGCCCGCAACGTCCAACTGGCCAAGCAGCGGCGCCTGCGCGGCACCCTCCGCTGGTACTACCGGATCTGGGGCTACGCCCAGGACACCACCGTCGGCTACGGCTTCCGCCCGCTGCGCGCCTGCGCCTGGCTGCTGTCGCTGCTGGCGATCGGCTCCATCGCCTACGGCCTGCACCAGCCCCCCGCCCTCAAGGCGTCCGAGGCCCCGCACTTCAACGCGGTGTTCTACACGCTCGACCTGCTGCTGCCGGTGATCTCCTTCGGCCAGGAGGAGGCGTTCGCGCCGGTCGGCGGGTACCAGTACCTCGCCTACGCCCTGATCATCACCGGCTGGATCCTGGCCACGACGGTCGTCACCGGCGTGACCAGGACCGTCAGCCGCCAGTGAGGCGCTTCGCGGTGTGCTGGGCGGCCAGCCGCACCGGAGCGTTCTGGGCGCCGTAACCCCGGTAGCCCGGCTCGCGCTGGACGAGTTCGAAGAAGACCCGCCCGACCGTCCGCGTGTAGCAGTGCCGGAACTCGCCGCCCGCGTCCCGGTCGTAGAGGATGCCGAGGTCCTGGTACGTCTCCAACTCGCCCTCGGTGAAGTCGAATCGGGCCGCGAGGTCGTCGTAGTAGTTCGTGGGCATCCGCAGCGGTTGCCCGCCACAGTCGCGGAAGCGGCGGGCCGCGGTGACCACGTCCTCGGTGGCGAGGGCGATGTGCTGGGCGTGGGCGCCGTTCTCGGTCGGGGCCGCGCCGACGCTCAGGGCGATACGGACGCCGCCGTCGGGGGTGGTGACGGCGCGGCTGCGCAGCAGGCCGTAGGGGTCGGCGACGTCGACGCTCTCCTGTGCGTGGAGTCCGAGGACGCTGTGGTGGAAGAGGGTCGCCTCGTCGAAGTGGTGCCAGGGCTGGGTGAGGGCGAGGTGGTCGATGCGCTGGACGCCTGTCCCTGCGGGCAGTTGACCGGTGGTGTCGGTGAAGTCGGCCCGCCAGCCCGGGAGTTCGGGTGTGGTGCGGGCGCAGAAGAAGAGTTCCGTGCCGTCCGGTGCGGCCACGGCGTCGAGTTGGGCGTCACCGGGTGCGCGGCGGCGGGGCAGGACCGGCGCGAGGAGGGCCTCGGCGCGGCGGGCGGCGCCCTCCGGGTCGGGTGATTCGAGGCCGATCGCCGCGAGGGCGGTGCCGTCCCGTCGTAGGGCGGGGCCGGTGTTGACCAGGATGCGGGCCTCGCCCTGCTGCCAGAGGTCCACGGGTTTGCCGTGGTGGCGGGCCGTGCGGGTGAAGCCGAGGGCACCGAGCAGGGCCGAGACGGGTTCCGCGTCGGGTGTGACGAGTTCGGCGAAGGCGATACCCGTGGGGATCACCGGGGCGGGCAAAGTGGCCACGCCGACCGTCTCCTGGAGGACCAGCAGGGAGCGTTGGGCGTCGACCGCCGTGGGGCCCGCTTCCGCTTGCCGGAACACGTCGTTGAAGATCTCCAGCGAGAGCGGGCCGTCGTAGCCCGCGCTCAGGACGTGCCGCAGGAGTCCGGCGACGTCGAAGCCTCCCTGGCCGGGGAAGCAGCGGTAGTGGCGGCTCCACTGGAGGACGTCCATCGCGAGGAGCGGGGCGTCGGCGAGCTGGAGGAAGAAGATCTTCTCGCCGGGAATGTCCGCGATGCCCTTGGGATCGGAGCCTCGGGACAGGATGTGGAAGCTGTCCAGGCAGGTGCCGAGCGCGGGGTGGCCGGCCGCCTCGACGATGCGCCAGGCGTGGTCGTACGTGCTGACGTGCCGCCCCCAGGCGAGCGCCTCATAGGCGACGCGGATGCCGAACTCCTGGGCGAGGTCGGCCAGTTGGCTGAGCTGGGCGGCGGCGAGCGCGTCGTCGTCCTCGGCTAGGGGGGAGACGCTGGAGCAGACGAGGACGGTGTCGGTGCCGAGTCTGCGCATCAGCTCGAACTTGTGCCGGGCGCGGCGCAGATTGCGGGCGAACTCGGCGTCGGGCACCGCTTCGATGTCCCGCATCGGCTGGTAGAGGTCGATGCCCAGGCCGAGGTCGGCGCACCTGGCGCGGATCTCCTCGGGTGTGAGGGGGCTGGCGAGCAGGTCGTTCTCGAAGATCTCGACGCCGTCGAAGCCGGCCCGGGAGGCGGCGGTGAGTTTCTCGGTGAGGGAGCCGCTGAGGGAGACGGTGGCGATGGATGTCCGCATCGGAGTACCTCTCTGGATCGGAGCGGGCACGGCTCTATTTCGGTGCGGAGACGGCACCGGCCAGTTCCGCGATGTCCGCGAGCATCCGTGCGCTGTCGGGTTCCCGGCCGGTGAACAGGCGGAACGCGTCCGCCGCCTGGAAGACGGCCATGCCGCCGCCGTCGAGGGTGGCGCAGCCCAACGCGCGTGCGGTGTTCAGCAGTTGGGTCTCCAGCGGACGGTAGACCACTTCGGCGACCCACAGCCCGGAGTGCAACAGGCGTGGGGGGAAGGG
The DNA here is from genome assembly GCF_048158785.1 of Streptomyces colwelliae. NCBI lineage: Bacteria > Bacillati > Actinomycetota > Actinomycetes > Kitasatosporales > Streptomycetaceae > Streptomyces > Streptomyces colwelliae. The sequence goes on from NZ_JBLTJC010000117.1 coordinate 17,814, forward strand.
CAGTCCGGGGTGGGCGGCCATCCCGGTGGGCGTGGCGTGGACGAGGCCGTCGGCGGCGGCGAGCAGGGCGGGCAGCCGGTCGGGGGTGGCGCCGACGGCACGCCCCGGCCCGAAGTGGCGGTTCAGGGAGTCGGCGAGCGCGTTGGACCGTTCCGGCAGCGCGTCGACGAGGGTGACGCGCTCGGCGCCGAGGGTGAGGGTGGCGTGCGCCACGGCAGCGCCCGCGCCGCCCGCGCCGAGCTGGACGACGTGTTCCATGGGCGCGTCGGGCAGTCCGCGCGCGAAGGAGGCGGCGAAGCCGGTGACGTCCGTGTTGTGGCCGATCGCGCGGCCGTCCGCCTCGAAGACGACGGTGTTGACCGCGCCCAGCGCCTCAGCCTGCGGGGCTAGCCCGTCGAGGTGCTCGATGACGAGTTGCTTGCACGGGTGGGTGATGTTGAGCCCGTCGAAGCCCAGGTCGCGGGCGGCCCGCACGAGATCGCCGACGGCTTCCGGGCCGACGCCGAGCACGTCGATGTCGATGAGCCGGTACAGGTAGCGCAGCCCCTGCCGGTCGGCCTCGCGTTCGTGCAGGGGCGGGCTGAGGGAGGGACCGATGCCGGAACCGATCAGCCCGACGAGATACGAGTCCTTGAAGACGCCGGCCACGGTGGCCCTCCTGAGCAGCTCACTAATGTACGAACTAGTACGTTAGCTATATCAGCATCGCCCGGCCGCGGGAAGCCCCCGGCCTGGAACCGGCCCGCCCGCCACCGGTCCCGCCTTCTACAATCGACCGCACACCGCGCCCGCGCCCGAAGGAAGCCAAGGAACCCGATGACCAGCGTCGAAGAACCGGCACGACCGAACGGGCGCATCCGTGACGCCGCCCGCACCAAGGCCGAGATCCTCGACGTGGCCACCCACGAGTTCGCCCGGGCCGGCTACGACGGCGCCCGCGTCGACGAGATCGCCGCCCGCACCCGCACCACCAAGCGGATGATCTACTACTACTTCGGCGGCAAGGAACAGCTCTTCACGGCCGTCCTGGAACGGTCCTACGGCGTGATCCGCGAGGCCGAACGAGGCCTGGACGTCGAGCACCTGGACCCGGTCGCGGCCATCCGCCGGCTCGCGGAGCTGACCTTCGACCACCACGAGCAGCACCCGGACTTCATCCGCCTGGTGTCCATCGAGAACATCCACGGGGCCGAGCACATCGCCGCCTCCGAGAAGCTCGGGAGGATCGGCTCGCCCGCCCTCGACGTGATCCGCCGCATCCTGGAGTCGGGGCAGAAGTCCGGCCTGTTCACCGCGGACGTGGACGCCGTCGACCTGCACGCGATGATCAGTTCCTTCTGCTTCTTCCGGGTCGCCAACCGGCACACCTTCGGCGCCCTGTTCGGCCGCGACCTGGTGGCGCCGGAGCAGCGCGAGCACTACCGGACGATGCTGGGCGACATGGTGATCGCCTATCTGACGGCGGAGCGGGCGACGGACTGAGCCGCGAGATCCTTCGGTACGACCTCTTGACACCCGGGAAACGTGAGCGCAACATCCGTAGCCAACCGCTACTAACTACCCAGTGGGTTAATTAGCCGGGCAGCACCGCGGCATCCGGCGCGGCCGTCCCGTCACCCCGCCGTCCCGTCACCCCAGGGATCCGGCACCACTCCCCCGCCGCTCACTCCACCTACGGTGGAGTTCCCCCGAAGGAGCAAGCCGTGTCCGTCCCCGCCAAAGCCGTCGGGCAACCGAAAAAGGCCGCGACCGCCGCCTGGATCGGCAGCGCCCTGGAGTACTACGACTTCTTCATCTACGGCAGTGCCGCCGCGCTGATCTTCCCGAAGGTCTTCTTCGACGACTCGGACCCGGCGACGGCGACCCTGCTCTCCCTCGCCACCTTCGGTGTCGCCTACGCGGCCCGGCCGGTCGGCGCCCTGTTCCTCGGGCACTTCGGCGACCGGGTCGGCCGCAAGAAGATCATGATCTTCACGCTGCTGCTGATGGGCCTGTCGACGTTCCTCATCGGCTGCCTGCCCACACGGGGGCAGGTCGGCACGCTCGCACCGGTGCTGCTCGTGCTGTGCCGTGTGCTCCAGGGCATCTCGGCGGCGGGCGAGCAGGCCAGCGCCAGTTCCATGACGCTGGAGCACGCGCCGGCGGACCGGCGCGGCTTCTTCACCAGTTTCACGCTGGGCGGCACCCAGGGCGGCCAGCTGATCGCGACGCTCGTGTTCCTCGCCGTCGCCCAACTCCCGGACAAGCAGCTGCTGTCGTGGGGTTGGCGCGTTCCATTCTGGGCGAGCGTGCTGGTCGCGGTGGCCGGTTACTTCATCCGCCGCAACCTCCAGGAGACCCCGGCCTTCGCCGAGCAGGCGGCGACCGAGGGCGTCGTGAAACTGCCGCTCGTGGTGCTGCTGCGCGAGCACTGGGCGGACGTCCTGCGGGTGATCGCGGGCGCGCTCATCGCCTCCGTCTCGACGATCTTCACGGTGTGGGCGCTGGCCTACGCGACCAGCGACGCCGTCGGCATGTCCCGCTCGTCGATGCTGTGGGTCGGCGCGCTGGCCAACCTCGTCGCGCTCGCCGCGATCCCCCTGTGGGCCACGCTGTCCGACCGCATCGGCCGCCGCCCGGTGTATCTGATCGGCGCGGTCGGCAGCGCGATCACGATGTTCCTCTACCTCTGGGCGATCTCGACGGGCTCCTACGCCCTCACCCTGATCCTCGGCATCGTCGCCTTCGGCGTGGTCTACAGCGCCGCGAACGGCGTGTGGCCCTCCTTCTACGGCGAGATGTTCTCGACCCGGGTCCGGCTGTCCGGCATGGCCATCGGCACCCAGATCGGTTTCGCCGTGGCCGGGTTCGCGGTCACGTTCGCCGCGCAGATCGCGGGTCCCGACGGCACGGACTGGTCCTCGGTGGCCCTGTTCACGGCGGCCCTGTGCGTCCCGCCGGTCGTCGCCGCGCTCTCGGCCCGGGAGACCCACACGGTCCCCACGGAACTGCTCGGCACCCGGTCGCCCCGCGAGGCGTCCGAGCCGGAGACGGTGACGGCCTGACCGTCACCCGTCACCTGCCACCTGCCACCTGCCACCTGCCACCTGCCACCTGCCAAGTACCGCACCCCCGGGCCCAGTTGCCCGGGGGTTTCGGTTTCGGGGCCGTCCATCCGGACCGGTGCGAGCTTTCCCCGCACCCGGACACCCCGTTGACAGATGACGTTTCGCGCAAGAACATCGGCCAGAACGAGCAGAAAAGAACAGCGTGGCCACAGCCAAGGCCCTCGCAGCCCTTCGCCGCCAGGAAGGGTCTCCGCGTGCCCCGGCCGATTTCAGGGGCGGCCGGTGCACGCGGGCCCAGGGCTGACTATCGTTGCCCGATCACACGTGCGAAAGGTGGTCGAGGGGGCGTGACGGGGGCCGAGGAGTGGATCCGGGTGCCGGTCGGCGACGACGCCGGGCGGTGGGCGACGCGGGGGCACAGCCGCAAGGTGCTGTTCGTCGTGCACAACGTGACCTCCGCGACCCGGCTGCTCGATGTACTGCCGCTGTTCCACGACGACTTCCGGGTGCAGATGCTGGTGACGTGCACGGGGTCCTCCGCGTTCCGGGCGGGGGTCACGGAGTTGCTGGCGGAAACGGGGGTGCCGGTGGTGCCCTGGGACCAGGCCGTGCGGACTTCGGTCGACTTGGCGGTGTCGGCGAGCTTCGGCGGTCAACTCCGGGCATTTTCCGGTGTATTGGCCGTGTTGTCACACGGCGTCGGATATCCTAAGAGACTGGGAACACCCAACACCCAACACCCAACACCCAACACCCAACACCCAACACCCAACACCCGGCGCCGAGGCGGCGGATGGTGCGGCTCCGGTTTTCGGGTTGTCGCCCGAGTGGTTGCTCGACGAAATCGGGCGGCCCGTCGCGGACGCGCTGGTGTTGTCGCACCCCGAGCAGTTGGAGCGGTTGCGAGCCGTCTGTCCCGAGGCCGCGCCCACGGCCGTACTCGCCGGTGATCCCTGCTGGGACCGCATGCTCGCGGCCCGCCCGTACCGGGACCGCTACCGGCGGGCGCTCGGCGTCGGGCGCGGTCAGCGGCTGGTGGTGCTCAACTCCACGTGGAACCCGGAATCCCTGTTCGGCGACGACACGCTGCCTTCCCTGCTCCCCCGTCTGACCTCCGAACTCCCCGTCGACGAGTACCGTCTCGCGGCCGTCCTGCACCCCAACATCTGGCACGGCCACGGCCCCGGCCAGATCCGCGCCTGGCTCGACCGCGCCCGCCGCGCCGGCCTCACCCTCGTCGACCCCCTCGACAACTGGCGCCAGGCGCTGCTCGCCGCCGACGTCGTCATCGGCGACCACGGCTCGGTGACCTACTACGCCGCCGCGCTCGGCACCCCCGTCCTCCTCGGCGCCGCACCCCTCGACGGCCTCGCCCCCGACGCCCCGGTGCACGCCTTCGTCCGTACGGCACCCCGCCTGGACCCCACGCTCCCGCTGCGCCCCCAACTGACACAACTCCTAGGCACACACAGCCCGTTGCCCGAGCCCGCAACCTTCACCAGCTCCGTACCGGGCGAGTCCGCGACCCGCCTCCGACGCCTCTTCTACGACATCATCGGCATCCCCGAACCGGACGCGCCCGCGCTCCTCGAACCGCTCCCGCTCCCGCCGTTCGAGCCGGCGGCGCACACGGTCCCGCTCCAGGTGCTGACCACGTTGCCGGGCTCGGGGGAGGTCTCGGTCGTCCGGTACGCGGGCCCGCACCCGGCGCCCGACAGCACGGGCGAGGCCCATACGGCGGTGCACGAGGACACCCGTGAGCAGTCCCAACTCTCCCTGGCCGACGTGGTGTTCCGCCACGGCGCCGCCGACGATCCGCGCTTCGGGTCACCCGCGCTCTGGACGACGGAGACACTCGCCCGGCACCCGCAGTGCGCCCTCGCCGCGTACATCACCGGCCCCAGTACCTGCACGGTCCGCACCTCGGACGACACCCTGTTGCACCTGCGTGCCGAGCCGGGCGCGGACGCCGACCCGGCGGCCTACGCCTCGGCCCTGTACGCCTGGCTCGCGTCCGGCAAGGCACTGCACGAGGTCGTCGCACAGGGGCTGACCGTGCACACGGGAGGGGTCGTGCACCGGGTTCGGGTCAACCGCGGCTAGCCTTCGCAGCGTTCGCGCAGGCCGCGCAGATACTCCAGGTGCTGTTCGGCCTTCTCGTCGCGGAGGGCGGCGGTCGCCTCGTCGATCAGGGCGCGGGCGGCCGTGAACTCGCCGCCGTTCAGGCGGGTTTCGGCGAGGTCGGTGAGCGTGCGGGCCGTGTTGTAGGCCTCACCGCTCGCGCGGAAGAAGGCCAGGGCGCGGTCCAGTCGCTCGACAGCCTCGGCCTGGCGGCCGAGTCCGCGCAGGGCACGGCCGCGGTGGCGTTCCAACAGGGCGCGGGCGCGCGGCAGATCGGCGGCGCCCTCGTCGTCGGCACCGATGCCGTCGAGGATGCGGTACGCCTCGTCGAAGGCCGCGTACGCCTCGTCGAAGCGCCATTGGCGCAGCCGGAGCAGGCCGAGGAACTCGACAGCGGAGGCCTGGCCGCGCACATGCCCACCGGCCCGTTCGTCCCGTGCCGCCGCGAGCGCCTCGGGTTCCGCCTCGTCCCAGCGCCGCAACTCCATGAGGCTGTGGGCGAGTTGAGCATGGAGAGCGCCGGCCGTGCGGGTGCCGGGGAAGTGGGAGTCCGCCGTACGGACTCCGGACCGCAGGGCGGGCAGCAGGATGTCGTGATGGCCGGCCTTGAGCTGGAGCGGCCACAGGGCCTGGCCCAGCAGGACGACGGTGTCCCAGTCGCCGAACTCCTCGGCGGCGTGCGCCGCTTGGACCAGGTTGGGCGCCTCCGCGGCCAGTGCGGCGACGCCCGCGCCGCGGTTCTCGTACGACAGCGGTGTGGCCGCGCCCGGGACGCGCCAGCTCTCGGGCAGCGCGGCCTGTGCCGCGGCCAGTGCGAGCCGCAGATAGCCCTCGACGGTGCGGGACACGGCGGCGGAGCACGCGGCGATGCCGTCCGTGGCGGCGGCTGTGCGTGCGGCGTGTGCGCGGACAGCGGGACGGTAGCGGTAACGCCCCTCGTCCGTGACCTCGATGAGCAGGGCGCCGGCCAACTCCTCAAGACACCGGGCGGCCTCGGCCTCGTCGACATCGGCGGCGCGGGCAGCCGCGGCGGCGTCGAGCGCGGGCCAGTCGTACAGGCCGGTCAGGCGGTAGAGGCGGGCGGTGTCGGGGGCCAGCAGGCGGTACGAGTCCTCGACGGCGGAACTCACCGGGTCGCTCTCGGAACCGGCGGGCGTCTCGGCCGGTACGGGCGGTGCGGTCAGCCGGGGTGCGGCGGCGCGCAGCGCGTAGGGGGAGCCGGCGCAGCGGTCCAGTACGGCGGGCAGCGTGGCGCGGGCGGCGCTGACCGCGGGCTTTCCGACCAGCTCGGTGAGCAGCCGTTTCGCGTCCCGGCGACCGAGCGGTCCGACCGGGATCCGCAGGGCGTCGAGGCCGATGAGCGGATTCCGGGCCACGACGAGGGTGACCACGTCCGGAGCCGGTGCCAGCAGCGGCTGCACCTGGGCGGCGGAGCGCGCGTGGTCGAGCACCACGAGGACCCGGCGGTCGGTCAGGGAGCGCCGGAACAGGGCGGTCCGATCGGCGATCGAGGGCGGTATGTCCTCGTCGGGCAGGCCGAGTTGGCGCAGCAGTGCGGCCAGGACCGGTTCGGGGCCGAGCGTGCGCAGGTCGGCGTAGAGCTGTCCGTCGGGGTAACGGGCCACCTGCCGTGCGCCCCAGTGGAAGGCGAGGGTGCTGGTGCCGATGCCCTCGGGGCCGTGGAGGAGCGCCAGTCGTGGACGGCCGTCGAAGGTGCGGGTCGCCTCCTTGTCCAGGAGTTTCAGGGCGTCCTGACGGTCCGTGAAGGAACGGGGTGCCGAGGGGAGGCAGTGGCGTCCCGGTCCGGTGACGGGCTCCGGGATGCGCACGCCGCGCGCGAACCGGGTCCAGACGAGGGCGAGTTCGGGGTCGCTGTGGACGCGGTCGTGGACCATGCGCGCGATCGCGTTCACATCGTCGGGGCCGACAGGTGCGGTCACCTCGCGTCCGGCGAGGCGGCGGACCATTCCGCCGGCCGACTCCCAGGCCAACTTGCCCGCCTCGCCCGCCATCCCGGAGCCGATGGCTCCGAACACCGCACTGATGGCGCCGGTGGACAGCAGATCCATCACCTCGTGCACTCCCCCGTCGTCCGCTCACCGCACAGCGGATCAACCTTAGCGCCGGTGAAGGGTGGTGACGATGGGTCACCCCTGCTCGGGACGGCTCAGCCCCGGTTCACCCCCGCCGGAATCCCGTAAGCCCGCTCCACCCGCAACCGCAGCACCAGCCGCCGGTCCCGCACCATCGCCGCCCGGTAGTCGTCCCAATCCGGATGCTCGCCGAGGACGTCGCGGTAGAGCTTGATGAGTTCCTCGACCGTGTCGTCGTGCGGGTCGGCGGCGACCGGAGTGAGGTCGGCCGTGCCCTCGGCGACCGTGAAGGCCCATCGGTCGGAGCTGGTCACGTGGTAGGAGGCGCGGGGGTCCCGGCGCAGGTTGCGGGTCTTGGCGCGGTCATCGGTGATCGACACACGGATGATCCGCTCGTCGGGGTAGTAGGCGTGGCTGACGTTCGACAGTTGGGGCCGGCCGTCCTTCTTGAGGGTGACCAGTACCCCGCCGTGGCCCTCGGAGAGCAACTGGAGCAGTGCGTCCTGCGTCGCGTCGTGAGTCATACGTCCATCAACCGTGTGAAGCAGGTCACGCATTCCCCCGGGCCGGGACACAGCGGTGGACACAGCGGCGGACACAGCTAGTAGACACTGTCTACCGATTATTGGTAGACAGTGTCTATGAGCATGAGCGAACCGGAAGCAGGGCTACGGGGCCGCCTGGTCGACGTCGGTGTGGAGTTGGTCGCCCAGGAGGGCGCGCAGGCGCTGACCCTGCGCGAGATCGCCCGGCGGGCCGGCGTCTCGCACGGCGCGCCCCGGCGCTACTTCCCCACCCACCTGGAGCTGCTGTCCGCGATCGCGCGGCGCGGCTTCGCCGAGCTGGGTGAGCGAGCGCAAAGCGCACTCGGACTCGGGGACGGCACTGCAAGCCCACGCGCGCAGTTGACGGAACTGGGCCGCGTCTACCTGGAGTTCGCCCTCGACAACCCCGGCATGTACGAGTTGATGTTCCGTCACGACCTGCTGGAGAGCGGTCACTTGGGGCTGCGGGACACCAGCCTGCCGCTGTTCGGCATCCTGGTGGACCTGGTCGGCCGCGTCCGTCCCGACGTGGACGCCCGTCTCGTCGCGGGCGCGTTGTGGGCGAACCTGCACGGCGTCGCCCAGCTCTGGCGCTGGGGCAGCCTCCAACTCGCCACCGGTGCCCACGACTTCACCCCCCTGCTGCGGTCGGCCCTCGACGCGCACCTCGGTCCGGAGGCCGCCCGATGACGGTTCACCGGCGGCTCGTGCTGGCGAGCAGCGTGGCGGGAGCGGCGATCGTCGCGCTGGACGGCACCGTACTCACCGTCGTACAGCCCACCCTGCAACGGGAGTTGGGGGCCTCCCTCGCACAGGTCCAGTGGACGAGCACCGCGTATCTCGTCGCCGTGGCGAGCCTGTTGGTGTCGGCCGGGCGGATCGGGGACCGGTACGGCCATCAGCGGGTGTTCGGGCTCGGCATGCTCGGCTTCGGTGTCGCCTCGGCCGGGATCGGCCTGGCGCCCGGTGTCGGCTGGGTGATCGGACTCCGTGTCGTCCAGGGGGTGTTCGGCGCCCTGCTCCAGCCGGCCACGCTCGGCATGCTGCGCGCCGCGTTCCCTCCCGACCGGCTCGGCCTGCCCATCGCCGTACGCACGAGCGTAATCGGTGTCGCGGCCGCCGCCGGGCCGTTGGTGGGCGGGGCGTTGGTGACGGCGGTGGGCTGGCGGGCTGTCTTCTTCCTCAACGTCGTGCCCTCGCTCCTGTTCGGCGTACTCGCCCTCACCGTTCGGGGACAGCGACAACGGCAGCCGAACGGCATCCGGTTCGACCTGCCCGGCGCCCTGCTGCTGGCCCTCTCCCTCGCCTCTCTCATCCAGGCGCTGGTGGATCTCCCCGGTTCGTCCGCCGGCTCGTCCGCCGGGTTGGCCGTGTCCGTGGCGGCCGGTGTCGCCTTCGTACGGCATGAGCGTCGTACGGCGCATCCGCTGCTGCCGCCGGACGTCGTCGGCTCGGCGGCGATCCGCGGGGCACTCGGGATGCTGCTCACGGCGTCGGCCGCGTTCTCCGGGACGCTGTTCGTCGTCACCTATTTCCTCCAGGACACGATGGGACTTGGCCCGTTCCAAAGCGCCCTCCGAGGGCTGCCGTTGGCCGCCACGATGGTCCTCGCGGCACCCGCGACCGCCGTGGTGCTGCGCCGGGTCGGGGCGCGTCGTACGGCCGGCGTGGCGATGACGGTCGTAGCCCTGGCCGTTCTCGTGTTGTCCCGGGCCTCCGGCACAGTCGCGGTATGCGGGGGTTTCGCCCTGCTCGGGGCTGGGTTTGGAACGGTCATGGTGGCGGCGACCCAAGTAGTCGTGCGGGAGGCCGCCGTGGAGTCGGCCGGGGTGGCGGGCGGGCTCAAGCAGACCGCCGTGAACGTGGGTCCGACGCTGGGTGTCGCCGCCGGGAGCGCGCTGATGGCCGGAAGTGGCCGGGAGTCGGCGCTCGGAATGCTCGCCGCGGTGGCCCTGACCGGCGCTCTCGCCTGTCTCGTACTGCCCGGGCGGACAGTCGCGTCGCTCACACATCCCCCCGTTACAGGAGACCGCGCAGGTGTTCCTGCGCGACGATGAGTTCCGAGGTGTCCGGGGCCGGGTATGCGGGACCCCACCTCGTGAACGCAATTCGGAGGAGAGCCATGGCACAGCTGCTACAAGAGGTCGACCCGGACGAGGTCGGACTGGATCACAAGGCGCTGGACCGCCTGGACCAGCACTTCGCCCACTACGTCGACGTGGAGCGCCTGCCGGGCTTCCTGGTGTCCGTGGCCCGCGGCGGTCGCGTCGCCCACCTCACCGCCCACGGGCACCGCGATGTCGCGGCTGAACTCCCCGTCACGCCGGACACGTTGTACCGGATCTACTCCATGACGAAACCGGTCACCGCGGTCGCCGCGCTGATCCTGATGGAGGAGGGCAAGCTCTCCCTGGACGACCCGGTCGGCCGTCATCTGCCGGCCTTCGCCGACATGCGGGTCTACGACAGCGGCTCCGGCGCCGACGTGAAGACGCGGCCGGTGGAGCAGCCGATGCTGATCCGGCACCTGATGACCCACACCTCGGGTCTGACCTTCGCCTTCTACCACTCGCACCCGGTCGACGCCCTGTACCGGGAGGCGCACCTGGAGTCGTCCGTGCCGCCCGGCGCGAACCTCGCCGAGACGATCGACATCTACGCGAGTCTGCCGCTCCAGTTCGAGCCGGGCACCCAGTGGAACTACTCCGTCGCCTCCAACGTCCTGGGCCGGGTCGTCGAGGTGGTCTCCGGGCAGCGGCTCGACGAGTTCTTCGCCGAGCGGATCTTCCAGCCGCTCGGCATGCCGGACGCCGGCTTCCAGGTCCCGGACGAAAAGGCGGACCGGCTCTCCGAGTTGTACGGCGACGCCGACGGGGGCGGTATCGAGCCGATCGCCGGGCTGCCGCTGCGGGGCGGCCGGCCGCGG
>NZ_JBLTJC010000118.1:0-28473 GCF_048158785.1 Streptomyces colwelliae
ACCATCAGCTACGCGGGGTTCAACCGGCCGTGGGCCACCTGGCTCGCCCACCAGCTGGAGCAGTTGGGGCACGAGACGACCCTGCTGCGGTGGGACCCGCCGAGGCAGATGTCGCTCGCCGACGCGCCGCAGGCGCGCAGTCCGCGCGCCGGCCGCCCCGCCCCGCACGGTCCCCGCCGTCGGCTCCCCGGGCCCGCCGCCGCCCTCCGCATCCCCTTCCTCGCCCGGCTGCGGGTCGGGCGCAAGCTGATGCTCCTGGTGCTGCTCCCGGTGACCGGCATGCTGGCGTTCACCGTATTCGGCGCCCTCACACAGTGGCGCGAGGCACAGACGATGCGGGACTTCCGTACGGCGACCGCGCTGTCGTTCCGTACCACCGCGCTGACCGACGCCATCGCCAGGGAACGCATCGCCGCCGTGCAGGCCCGGCTGCGTCCCGGACCGGCGGCCCTGAAAGAGCGCTCCCGCACGCGGCACGCCACCGACACAGCCCTGAACGCGGCCCTCCTGGACGCGGCCGGCCGGCCCGGTCCGCCCGACGTACCGGGCCGCCTGGAGGCGCGGAACCGTCAACTGCACGCCCTGCGGCTCCAGTCGGGGACCGGCTCGCTCACCGCGCCCCAACTCGCCGCCCAGTACGACACGATCGAGGACGACCTCCTGGACCTGGCCGCCACCCTGGAGTCCGGCCGGCCGACCCGCGCCTCCGGCCAGGCGGCCGACGCCCACGTCGCGCTCCTGAACGCCATCGAGGCCGCCGAACGCGAACGCGTCGAACTGGCCGTGCTGTTCGCCGCCCCCGCCGCCCCGCGCGCCACCGCCACGGACCGCTGGTCGGCCCTGGAGAAGGCGCTCCTGGACGACTTCGGCCGGACCGCGCCCGCCGGCCTCAAGGGCAGGCTCTACGTCGCACTCCTCCAGCCCCCGGGCCTCGTCGTCCGCAAGACCCGCGAGACCCTCGCCGACCCGCACGCCCAGCGGAACGCCTGGCCCACGTACGCCGGTTGGCTGACCGCGTCGACGCGGCGCATCGAGGCACTGCGCGTCATCCAGCACCAGGCCGCCGCCGAGCTGGGCGACGACGCCGCGCACGATCTCGACACCGCACGCACGCGTGAGGCACGCGACCTCAGCGTGTCGCTGGCCGTCCTGGCCGCCGTCACCGTCCTCGCGCTGGCCCTGCGGCTGTCGATCACCCGCCCGCTCAGCGAGGTCTCCGCGGGCGCCCGGGCGCTGTCCGAGGGCGACCTGTCGTACGACATCCGGTACGCGGGCCGGGACGAACTCGGCGCCGTCGCCGACACGTTCCGCGAACTGCGGGTCACCACCGAACGGCTCGCCGACGAGATCAACACCATGAACACGGCGATCGACGACAACCGGCTCGGCCACCGCGCGGACGTCGCCGCGTTCGAGGGGACCTGGGCGCAACTGCTCGGCGGCATGAACGGCACCATGGCGTCCTTCGCCGCGGCACACGGGCGGCGCGACAAGGCCGAGCAGGAGCTGGCGAGCATCTTCCACCTCTCCCTCGACCTGTTGTGCATCGCCGGACTCGACGGCTACTTCAAGCGTGTGAACCCCGCCTTCGAGCGGACCCTCGGCCACGCCGCCGACACACTCCTGGGCAGACCCTGGCTGGAGTTCGTGCACCCGGAGGACCGGGCACGCACGCGTGCCGCCCTCGACCGGCTGGCGAGCGGCGTCGAACTGGCCGAGTTCGAGAATCGCCTCCTCCGGGACGACGGCACCGAACGCTGGCTCCAGTGGAACGCCCGCCCGGTCACCGCGGACGGCCTGATCTACGCCGCCGCACGCGACGTCACTGAGAGCCGCCGCGCCGCCCGCGAACAGACCGCGCTGCGCCGGGTCGCCACCCTCGTCGCACGCGGGGTGCCGCCGCACGAGGTGTTCTCCGAGGTCGCCGACCAGGTGGGCAAGGTCCTGAGCAGCGGCTCCGCCGCGGTCCTGCGCTACGGCGCCGACGGAGCCGCCACCGTCCTCGGCTCCGCCCGCGGGCCCGCCGCCGACGCCGAGAGGGCCGCCGCGGCGGAGGTGGCGCGCACCGCCCGCCCCGCGCGCGTGGGCCGCTCGGTGGGCGCCCCCATCGTCGTGGACGACCGGCTGTGGGGTGCCGTCGTCGCGGCCGCCGCCGGAACCGAACCGCTGCCCCCGGGCACCGAGTCCCGGCTCGCCGACTTCACCGAACTCGTCGCCACCGCCCTCGCCAACGCCGACAGCCGCGACCAGCTCACGGCGTCACGCGCGCGCGTGGTGGCCGCCGGGGATGCCTCCCGACGCCGTATCGAACGCGACCTGCACGACGGCGTCCAACAGCGGCTCGTCTCACTCCAACTCGACCTGAGAACGGCCCAGTCGATGCTGGACGAACAGCCCGAGGAACTCGCCGACCAGCTGGACCACATCGCCAAGGGCCTGGACGACACCTTCGCCGACCTGTTGCAGGTCGCGCGCGGCATCCACCCCGCGATCCTCTCCAAGGGCGGCCTGGGCCCGGCCCTGCGCGCGCTGGCCCGCCGCTCCGCCGTGCCCGTGGAACTCGACCTGCGGCTGCCCGCCGGCCGCCTCCCGGAGCGGATCGAGGTCGCCGTCTACTACGTGACCTCCGAGTGCCTCACCAACGCCGTCAAGCACGCGCGCGCGACCTTCGTCGAGGTGTCGGCGCGGGTCGAGGACGACGTCCTGAAGGTGACGATCGCCGACGACGGAGTGGGCGGCGCCGACCTCGGGAACGGCTCCGGGCTCATCGGACTCGTCGACCGCGTCGAGGCGATCGACGGCAAGCTGCGCGTCGCCAGCCCACCGGGGGAGGGCACGACCCTCACCATACGGCTCCCGCTTCCCCGGACGGAGGGGTGACCGCCCGAGGCGTACGCGAGGGGGTCCAGGCCGGGGGAGCCATGGACTCGGTGACGTCGCGTACGCGTCGGGCGGTCTTCTCGGACGGAGAGGCAGCCGTCCGGCTCTAGGGGTGCTCCGAGGTTCCGGCACGTATGCGCTTGGCGCGCACCACATCGGGGTCCCGCGGGTCCAGGAGGTCCTTCAAAGAGCGGGTGTCGTCCTCGTACGGGCGGACACGGACCGACCGCCGTCGTCTGTCCGCCCGTGTCCGCCGCATCTCCCGCAGCCCTTCCGACGTTCCGGCCGGGGGCCTGTCGCCTCTCGCCCGGGTGACCGGTCCGCCCGCATCCGCACTGCTACGAGAATCGCTCGGACACGGTCCCGTGTCGTCACGGCCACCCCCCAATTCCCTTACCCGCTAGCCGTACCCGACCCGGTCCGGCAGGCTGTGCGTTGCGCACCGCACTGGTCGGGCAGGGGGAGCCGGGACGATGGACGCAGCGCAGCAGACCGCGCGGGGACGGGTCGTCCTCGCCGACGACGACGTCCTGCTCAGGGAGGGCCTCGCGAGCCTGTGCGAACGCCTGGGCTACGAGGTGGCGGGCCAGGCCGGTGACGCGGTACGGCTCCTGGAACTGGTCGACGCCGAGCGGCCCGACCTCGCGATCGTCGACATCAGGATGCCGCCCGACCACTCCACCGAGGGCCTGAAGGCGGCCCGGACGATCCGCGAGCGCCACCCCGACACCGGCATCCTCGTGCTGTCCGCGTTCGTCGAGGTCGAGGAGGCACTGGAGCTGCTGGCCGGCGGGCACAAGGTCGGGTATCTCCTCAAGAGCCGGATCACGGTCGTCGACGAGTTCGTCGAGGCCCTCGACCGCATCCACAAGGGCGGCTCGGTCGTCGACCCCTCCCTGGTGCACGAGCTGTTCTCGGCGCAGCGCCGCGACGACCCGCTGTCCTTCCTCAGCACCCGCGAGCGCGAGGTCCTGGCGCTGATGGCGGAGGGCCGCTCCAACGCCGGCATCGGCCGCCGGCTGTGGGTCACCGAGGGCACCGTCGAGAAACACGTCCGCAGCATCCTGGGCAAACTCCGCCTTCCGGAAGCCGCGGACGATCACCGCCGTGTCCTGGCGGTTCTCACGTTTCTGGAGTCCAGGTAGGAGTCCCGCTCGGAGTACCTGCCGGACACCCGACAAGAGTTCCGCCGGGCGTGTCCGGCGTTGTCCACAGCCCCGCCGCGCTGTCACTCCGCGCCAGTAGGGTGTGAAACATGGCCGATCCCTCCAGCTACCGCCCCAGGCCGGGAGAGATCCCGGACTCGCCCGGGGTCTACAGATTCCGCGACGAGCACCGCCGGGTGATCTACGTCGGAAAGGCGAAGAGCCTGCGCCAGCGCCTGGCGAACTACTTCCAGGACCTGGCCGGACTCCACCCGCGCACGCGCACGATGGTCACCACGGCCGCGTCGGTGGAGTGGACGGTGGTGTCCACGGAGGTCGAGGCACTCCAGCTGGAGTACTCCTGGATCAAGGAGTACGACCCCCGGTTCAACGTCAAGTACCGCGACGACAAGAGCTACCCGTACCTCGCGGTGACGATGAACGAGGAGTACCCGCGCGTGCAGGTGATGCGCGGTCACAAGAAGAAGGGCGTCCGCTACTTCGGGCCGTACGGACACGCGTGGGCGATCCGCGACACCGTGGACCTCCTGCTGCGCGTGTTCCCCGTCCGCACCTGCTCGGCGGGCGTCTTCAAGAACGCCGCGCGCACCGGCCGCCCCTGTCTGCTCGGCTACATCGGCAAGTGCTCGGCTCCTTGTGTCGGCCGCGTCTCCGAGGAGGAGCACCGCGAACTGGCCGAGGAGTTCAGCGACTTCATGGCCGGCCGCACCGGCACGTACATCCGCCGTCTGGAGAAGCAGATGACGGACGCGGCCGAGGAGATGGAGTACGAGCGGGCGGCCCGCCTCCGTGACGACATCGAGGCCCTGAAGAAGGCCATGGAGAAGAGCGCGGTCGTCCTCGCCGACGCGACCGACGCCGACCTGATCGCGGTCGCCGAGGACGAGCTGGAGGCGGCCGTCCAGATCTTCCACGTCCGCGGCGGACGCGTGCGCGGCCAGCGCGGCTGGGTCACCGACAAGGTCGAGGACGTCACCACCGCGGCCCTCGTCGAACACGCCCTCCAGCAGCTCTACGGCGAGGAGAGGGGGGACTCCGTCCCCAAGGAGGTCCTCGTCCCGGCCCTGCCCGACCCGGTGGAGCCGGTCCAGGAGTGGCTGACGGACCGGCGCGGGGCGAACGTGTCTTTGCGCATCCCGCAGCGCGGCGACAAGAAGTCCCTCATGGAGACCGTCGCGCGCAACGCCCAGCAGTCGCTGATCCTCCACAAGACCAAGCGCGCCTCCGACCTCACCACCCGCTCGCGCGCCCTGGAGGAGATCTCCGAGGCCCTCGACCTGGACAGCGCCCCCCTCAGGATCGAGTGCTACGACATCTCGCACCTCCAGGGCGACGACGTCGTGGCGTCGATGGTCGTCTTCGAGGACGGCCTGTCGCGCAAGAGCGAGTACCGCCGCTTCCAGATCAAGGGCTTCGAGGGCCAGGACGACGTCCGCTCCATGCACGAGGTGATCACCCGCCGCTTCCGGCGCTATCTCGCCGAGAAGGAGAAGACGGGGGAGTGGACGGACGGCGACGAGCTGAGGGACCTTAAGGACGACGAGGGCCGCCCCAAGCGGTTCGCCTACCCGCCGCAGCTCGTCGTGGTCGACGGCGGGCAGCCGCAGGTCGCCGCCGCCAAGAAGGCCCTCGACGAGCTGGGCATCGACGACATCGCCGTGTGCGGCCTCGCCAAGCGCCTGGAGGAGGTCTGGCTCCCGGACGACGAGGACCCGGTGGTCCTGCCCCGCACCAGCGAGGGCCTCTACCTCCTCCAGCGGGTCCGCGACGAGGCCCACCGCTTCGCGATCACCTATCAGCGCGCCAAGCGTGCCAAGCGGTTCCGGGCGAGCCCCCTGGACGACGTGCCCGGCCTCGGCGAGACACGCAAGCAGGCACTGATCAAGCACTTCGGTTCGGTGAAGAAGCTGCGGTCCGCGACAATCGATCAGATCTGCGAGGTTCCGGGCATAGGTCGCAAGACCGCCGAGACCATCGCGGTGGCCCTCGCCCAGGCGGCCCCGGCCGCACCCGCCGTGAACACGGCGACTGGAGAGATCATGGAAGACATGGAAGACGGGACACCCGGGACCACGGCGGGTGCCCCAGGGGAGCCCGTACCCGCGGGAGCCCCGGACGAGCGACGGGGGCAGGAGACATGACCGAGCAGGAGAAGCGGCCCACAGCGGACCGAGATCAGACCCACAAGGAGACGGGTGAGGATCAGGCTCCACCGGAAGGCACCCAGGACAACGGAGCAGAAGTGAGTACGGACAACACGACACCCGGGGTGCCCGAGGCGGCCATCCCCGAGCTGGTGATCATCTCCGGCATGTCCGGAGCCGGGCGGTCCACGGCCGCCAAGTGTCTGGAGGACCTCGGCTGGTTCGTCGTCGACAACCTCCCGCCCGCCCTGATCCCCACCATGGTGGAGCTCGGCGCCCGCTCCCAGGGCAACGTGGCACGGATCGCGGTCGTCGTGGACGTACGCGGACGACGCTTCTTCGACAACCTCCGCGAGTCCCTCGCCGACCTGGAGTCGAAGAACGTCACCCGGCGGATCGTCTTCCTGGAGTCCTCCGACGACGCCCTGGTGCGCCGCTTCGAGTCGGTGCGCCGTCCGCACCCCCTCCAGGGCGACGGCCGCATCGTCGACGGCATCGACGCCGAACGCGAGCTGCTGCGCGAACTGCGCGGCGACGCCGACCTGGTCATCGACACCTCCAGCCTCAACGTCCACGAACTCCGCGCCAAGATGGACGCCCAGTTCGCCGGCGAGGAGGAGCCCGAACTGCGGGCCACCGTCATGTCCTTCGGCTTCAAGTACGGCCTCCCGGTCGACGCCGACCTCGTCGCCGACATGCGCTTCCTGCCCAACCCGCACTGGATCCCGGAGCTGCGCCCCTTCAACGGCCTCAACGAAGAGGTCTCGGCGTACGTCTTCAACCAGCCCGGCGCCAAGGAGTTCCTCGACCGGTACGCCGAGCTCCTGCGGCTCATCGCGGCCGGCTACCGGCGCGAGGGCAAGCGGTACGTGACGATCGCGATCGGCTGCACCGGCGGCAAGCACCGCTCGGTCGCCACGGCGGAGAAGCTCGCCGCGCGGCTCGTGGCCGAGGGCGTGGAGACGGTGGTCGTACACCGGGACATGGGACGGGAATGACAGGACGTAGCCCACGGCTGGGCAGGCTGCGCCGAGTGGTGCCCGAAGGACGGACGACCAGGCCCGTGGAGGCCCGCGGCGGCAAGCCGCGCCGGCGCGGCACCCAGCCCAAGGTGGTCGCCCTCGGCGGCGGCATGGGACTGTCCGCCTCGCTCACCGCACTGCGCCGCATCACCGGCGACCTCACCGCCGTCGTCACCGTGGCCGACGACGGCGGCTCCAGCGGCCGCCTGCGCGACGAACTGGGCGTACTGCCCCCGGGGGACCTGCGCAAGGCGCTGGCCGCGCTGTGCGGCGACGACGACTGGGGCCAGACCTGGGCCCGTGTCATCCAGCACCGCTTCCAGTCCAAGGGCGACCTGCACGAACACGCGGTCGGCAATCTGCTGATCGTCGCCCTGTGGGAGCAGCTCGGTGACCACGTCCAGGCCCTCGACCTGGTCGGCAAGCTGCTCGGCGCGCACGGGCGCGTGCTGCCCATGTCCGCCGTACCGCTGGAGCTCCAGGCCCTGGTCAAGGGGCACGATCCGGCGCGGCCCGACGACGTCGACACCGTCCGGGGACAGGCGACCGTGGCGCTCACGCCCGGCGAGGTGATGTCCGTGCACGTCGTGCCGCACGACCCGCCGGCCGTGCCCGAGGCGGTCGCCGCCGTGCTCGACGCGGACTGGGTGGTGCTCGGTCCCGGCTCCTGGTTCTCGTCCGTCATCCCGCACCTGCTGGTGCCGGAACTGCTCGACGCGCTCACCCAGACGAAGGCGCGCCGGGTACTCTCCCTGAACCTCGCGCCGCAGCCCGGAGAAACCGATGGCTTCTCCCCGCAGCGTCATTTGGAGGTTTTGGGACGACACGCCCCTAAACTCGCCCTGGACGTGGTGCTGGCCGACGAGGCCGCCGTGCCCGATCGCGCGTCGCTCACCGAAGCCGCCAAGCGGCTGGACGCCGCGGTCGAGCTGGCGCCGGTGGCCCGGACCGACGGAACTCCAAGGCACGACCCGGAGCTGTTGGCCGCCGCGTACGACCGTATTTTTCGGATGCATGGAAGGATCGGCCCATGGCGATGACGGCAGCGGTGAAGGATGAGATCTCCCGGCTCCCCGTCACCCGGACCTGCTGCAGGAAGGCGGAGGTCTCCGCCATTCTGCGGTTCGCCGGAGGCCTCCACCTGGTGAGCGGGCGCATCGTGATCGAGGCGGAGCTGGACACCGCGATGGCGGCGCGCCGGCTCAAGCGGGACATCCTGGAGATCTTCGGCCACAGTTCCGAACTGATCGTGATGGCGCCCGGCGGACTGCGCCGCGGCTCCCGTTACGTCGTCCGGGTGGTCGCGGGCGGCGATCAGCTGGCCCGGCAGACCGGGCTCGTGGACGGCCGCGGACGCCCCATCCGGGGCCTGCCGCCGCAGGTCGTCTCGGGGGCCACCTGTGACGCCGAGGCGGCCTGGAGAGGTGCGTTCCTGGCGCACGGCTCGCTGACCGAGCCCGGCCGGTCCTCCTCCCTGGAGGTGACCTGCCCGGGTCCGGAGGCCGCGCTCGCGCTGGTCGGCGCGGCCCGTCGGCTGTCGATCGCGGCCAAGGCGCGCGAGGTGCGCGGGGTCGACCGGGTGGTCGTCCGTGACGGCGACGCGATCGGCGCCCTGCTCACCCGGCTCGGCGCCCACGAGTCGGTGCTGGCCTGGGAGGAGCGCCGGATGCGCCGCGAGGTGCGCGCCACGGCGAACCGGCTCGCCAACTTCGACGACGCGAACCTGCGCCGCTCGGCCCGCGCGGCCGTCGCCGCCGGAGCCCGGGTGCAGCGTGCCCTGGAGATCCTCGCCGACGAGGTCCCCGAGCACCTCGCGGCTGCGGGCCGGCTGCGCATGGACCACAAGCAGGCCTCCCTGGAGGAGTTGGGCGCCCTCGCCGACCCGCCGCTCACCAAGGACGCGGTGGCCGGCCGTATCCGCCGACTGCTGGCGATGGCCGACAAGCGGGCCCAGGACCTCGGCATCCCGGGCACGGAGTCCAGCATCACCGAGGAGATGGCCGACAACATGGTCGGCTGACCAGGACGCGAGAGGGCTCGGCTGACGATCCCTCAACACGCCGGTGCGGATGCCTGCTTACGGCATCGGCACCGGCGTTTCGCCGTATATGGCCCTGTGACCCGCCGGACCCCGTTTGACTGTCCTTGAGGCACCCTTGACTCGATCATGAAGTGTCATGAGCCTGGCAACTGTTCGCCGCTGTGGCGAACGATTGCTAGGGGGATTCATGAGACACAGAGCGAGATCGATCCTCGCTGTCGGCGCCCTCCTGATCGCAGGGGCGAGCATCGCACCCATCGCCCAGGCGCAGGGCGGGAGTTCCGCGAAGTCCGACCCTGCCGAGGTCAAGGTCTTCCACGCGGACGTCACCCAGCAGCAGATACCCCTGCTCCTGAAGGCCGGACAGGACGCCCACGAACTCGGCGACAACCAGTTCTCCGCGTCCGGAAAGACCGCCGTCGAGGTCTACCTCACCGACCAGCAGGCCCAGAAGCTGGAGAAGCAGGGCGTCGACCTCACCGAGCACACCCTCTCGGCCAAGGCCGAGACACGCGTCGAGGACGCGGCGCAGGGCGTGTTCCGGCCGTACAGCGGAAGCGGCGGTCTGGCCGAGGAGATCGTCAAGGCGGGCCAGGCCAACCCCGGGCTCGCCAAGGTCGAGTCCATCGGGAAGACGGTCGGCGGCCAGGACATCCTCGCGCTCAAGCTGACCAAGAACGCGAAGACGACCAAGGACGGCTCCAAGCCCTCCGTGCTCTACGTGTCCAACCAGCACGCGCGCGAGTGGATCACGCCGGAGATGACCCGCCGGCTGATGCACTACTACCTGGACAACTACAAGACCGACAAGCGCATCAAGAAGATCGTCGACTCGACCGAGCTGTGGTTCGTGCTCTCCGCCAACCCGGACGGCTACGACTACACCTTCCAGAACTCCGACACCCGCCTGTGGCGCAAGAACCTGCGGGACAACAACGGCGACGGCGCCATCTCCACCGGCGACGGCGTCGACCTCAACCGCAACTTCGCCTACAAGTGGGGCTACGACGACGAGGGTTCGTCCCCGAACCCCACCAGCGAGACCTACCGCGGTACCGCTCCGGCCTCCGAGCCCGAGACCCAGGCGCTCGACGGGTTCGAGAAGCGGATCGGCTTCACCTACGGCATCAACTACCACTCCGCCGCCGAACTCCTCCTCTACGGAGTGGGCTGGCAGGTCGCGACGCCCACCCCGGACGACGTCCTCTACGAGGCGCTCGCGGGTACGCCCGACAATCCGGCGATCCCCGGCTACCACTCGCAGGTCTCCTCGGAGCTGTACACGACCAACGGCGAGGCGGACGGCCACGCGTCGAACGTCAACAGCATGTCGATGTTCACCCCCGAGATGTCGACCTGCCAGACCGCGTCGAACATCGACCCGAACGACGCCTGGAACGCGGCCGACTGCCAGTCCGTCTTCAACTTCCCCGACGACGAGAAGCTGATCCAGGACGAGTTCGCGAAGAACATCCCCTTCGCGCTCTCCGTCGCCGAGACCGCCGCCCACCCCGACCGGCCCACGTCGTCGGTCGGCCTCAGCGCCGCCGACTTCACCCCGGCCGCCTTCCCGACGTCGTACTCGCGCGGCGCCGACCAGGAAGTCGCCGTCGTCGTACGGAAGTCCGTGCGCGACAAGGAGCTCAAGTACCGCGTCAACGGCGGCCGTACGGAGGACATGGCGCTCAAGCCCTGGAAGGGCGGCCAGACCTACGGCGGGGACGACAACCTGTACTTCGACGAGTACCGCGCCAAGGTCCAGGACGGCGACCCGGGCGACAAGGTCGAGGTGTGGTTCACCGGTGAGACGAAGGCCGGGAAGCCCACCTCCAGCGCGCACTTCACCTACACGGTGGTCGAGCGGCCCGCGGCCGACACCCTCGTCGTCGCCGAGGAGGGCGCTGCCGCCACCCAGGCACAGACCTACGTCGACGCCCTGAAGGCGAACGGCCGCAAGGCGGTCGTCTGGGACGTCGCCACGCAGGGCGCGCCCGACGCGCTCGGCGTCCTCGACCACTTCAAGACCGTCGTCCACTACTCGGGCACGGCGGGACCGCGCATCGACACCCAGCTCCAGCTGCGCGCCTTCCTGAACGAGGGCGGCAAGCTGATCGAGGCCGGCGAACAGGCCGGCGGCTCCGTCGCCCTCGCCGACGGCACCCCCTCGAACGACTTCAGCCAGTACTACCTGGGCGCCTACTCGCGTACGTCCACCCCCGGAGCCACCGGTTTCACCGGCTCCGGCAAGCTCGCCGGCTTCACCGGGCCGCTCAGCGGCGCGCCCGGCAACCCGCTGGACCGCGCCGGTACCTACAGCGTCACCTCCGACTCGCTGTCGCCCACCACGTACCCGCAGTTCGCGAGTGCCGGGGCGGGCCAGTTCGCCGGGACCGTCAACCCGTACGGGCCCTACGCGGGCTCCTACATGGCCGCCGCCGTCCACACCGACGACGCCTACAAGCGCCTCACCCGCACCATCGACCTCACCGGGGTGAGCGCGGCCGACAAGCCCACCCTGCGCAGCGAACTGCTGTGGGACACCGAGCCCGGCTACGACCACGCCGTGGTCGAGATCCACACCACCGGGACCGACGACTGGACCACGCTCCCCGAGGTGGGCGGCGCGACCGGCACCGCCGTACCGACGGAGTGCGAGGCCGGCTTCCTGGTCGCCGAGCACCCCTGGCTCAAGCACTACCTGACCGTCGCGTCGAGCGGCTGCACCGCGACCGGCACCACCGGCGCGTGGAACAGCCTCACCGGCGCCTCCAACGGCTGGCAGCAGGTCGGCTTCGACCTGAGCGCCTATGTCGGCAAGTCCGTCGAGGTCTCGCTCAGTTACATCACCGACCCGGGCTCCGGCGGTCACGGCGTCCTCGCCGACGACGCCTCGCTCGTCGTGGGCGGCACGGCGACCCAGACCGAGGGCTTCGAGACCTCGCTCGGCGCCTGGACCGTGACCGGCCCGCCCGCCGGCAGCCCCGCGGTCCTGAAGGACTGGACCCGCACCGGAGCCCTGTTCCAGACGTACGGCGCGGTCACCACCGACCGCACCGTGCTGCTCGGCTTCGGCCTGGAACAGGTCACCTCGGCGACCGACCGTGCGGCCCTTCTTAAGAAGGCTTTGACCGCTCTGACCAGCTGACCCTGTGTGACGATGTCATGAACATCAAGGGCGGTCCGTACCCCTACTGGCGGGTACGGACCGCCCTGCCGTGTATGGGGCATCTCGATGTCACCACGGAGGGCTCAGGGAGGTAGGGTCGTAGGCGGTCGGGGACATCCCATACAACTCGCCGGCACTGAGCCGGCGTACCAACGAGGAGATCGGTTCGTGACGATCCGCGTAGGCATCAACGGCTTTGGCCGCATCGGTCGTAACTACTTCCGCGCGCTGCTGGAGCAGGGTGCTGACATCGAGATCGTGGCTGTCAACGACCTGGGTGACACCGCGACCACCGCTCACCTGCTCAAGTACGACACCATCCTGGGCCGCCTCAAGGCCGAGGTGTCGCACACCGCCGACACGATCACCGTCGACGGTCACACCATCAAGGTGCTGTCCGAGCGCAACCCCGCCGACATCCCGTGGGGCGACCTCGGTGTCGACATCGTCATCGAGTCCACCGGCATCTTCACGAAGAAGGCCGACGCCGAGAAGCACATCGCCGGCGGCGCCAAGAAGGTCCTCATCTCGGCTCCGGCCAAGGACGAGGACATCACCATCGTGATGGGCGTCAACCAGGACAAGTACGACGCGGCCAACCACCACGTCATCTCGAACGCCTCCTGCACCACCAACTGTGTGGCGCCGATGGCCAAGGTTCTCGACGAGAACTTCGGCATCGTCAAGGGCCTGATGACGACGGTCCACGCGTACACCAACGACCAGCGCATCCTGGACTTCCCGCACTCGGACCTGCGCCGCGCGCGTGCCGCCGCCGAGAACATCATCCCGACCACGACCGGTGCCGCCAAGGCCACCGCCCTGGTCCTCCCGCAGCTCAAGGGCAAGCTGGACGGCATCGCGATGCGCGTCCCGGTCCCGACCGGTTCGGCCACCGACCTGGTCGTGACGCTTCAGCGCGAGGTCACCAAGGACGAGGTCAACGCCGCGTTCAAGAAGGCATCCGAGGACGGCGACCTCAAGGGCTACCTGTCGTACACCGAGGACCAGATCGTCTCCTCGGACATCGTCGGCGACCCGGCCTCCTGCACCTTCGACTCCTCCCTGACCATGGTCCAGGAGGGCACCTCGGTGAAGATCCTCGGCTGGTACGACAACGAGTGGGGCTACTCCAACCGCCTCGTCGACCTCACGGTCTTCGTCGGCGGCCAGCTCTAACTCCCAGAGCAGGCAACTCGATGTGAGTCAGGGCTCGGGCAGCGCACGCCGCGCTGCCCGAGCCCTTGCTACGTAGTGTCCGAGCCTTTGGCCTTCGCTACGTAGTGATCGATCAGCCCTCTCGGATCTGAAGAGCCCTCCCTAGGAGTCCCTTTATGAAGACGATCGACGAACTTCTCGCCGAAGGCGTGGACGGCAAGCGGGTCTTCGTCCGCGCCGACCTCAACGTCCCGCTGGCCGACGGCCTCATCACCGACGACGGCCGCATCCGCGCCGTCCTGCCCACGGTCAAGGCCCTCGTCGAGGCGGGCGCCAAGGTGATCGTGGCCTCGCACCTGGGCCGCCCCAAGGGTGCCCCGGACCCGGCCTTCTCCCTGCTCCAGCCCGCCGAGCGCCTGGCCGAACTCCTGGGCGCACCGGTCGCGTTCGCCCAGGACACCGTCGGCCCCGCCGCCCACGACGCGGTGCGTGGCTTGGAGCCCGGCCAGGTCGCGGTCATCGAGAACCTGCGCTTCAACCCGGGCGAGACCTCCAAGGACGACGTCGAGCGCGGCGAGTTCGCCGACCAGCTCGCCGCCCTGGCGGACGTCTACGTAGGCGACGGTTTCGGCGCCGTGCACCGCAAGCACGCCTCGGTGTACGACCTCCCGGCCCGCCTGCCGCACTACGCCGGCTACCTCATCGCCACCGAGGTCGGCGTCCTGAAGAAGCTCACCGAGGACGTCAAGCGGCCCTACGTGGTCGCCCTCGGCGGCTCCAAGGTCTCCGACAAGCTCGCCGTCATCGACCAGCTGCTCGGCAAGGCCGACCGCATCCTCATCGGCGGCGGCATGGCCTTCACCTTCCTCAAGGCCAAGGGCTACGAGATCGGCGCCTCCCTGGTCCAGGACGACCAGCTGCCCGCCGTCACCGAGTACGTCGAGCGCGCTGAGAAGAACGGCGTCGAACTCGTCGTCCCCGTCGACGTCGTGACCTCGGCCGGCTTCCCGGACCTGAAGACGAAGGCCCCGTCCAACCCCACCACCGTCGCCGCGGACGCCATCCCCGCCGACCAGATGGGCCTCGACATCGGTCCCGAGACCGGTGCCCTGTACGCCTCGAAGCTCGCCGACGCGGCCACCATCTTCTGGAACGGTCCGATGGGCGTCTTCGAGCACCCCGACTACGCCGAGGGCACCAAGGCGGTCGCCCAGGCCCTTCTCGACTCCCCGGCCTTCACGGTCGTCGGCGGTGGCGACTCCGCCGCGGCCGTCCGCATCCTGGGCTTCGACGAGACCGCATTCGGCCACATCTCGACCGGCGGCGGCGCCTCCCTCGAATACCTCGAGGGCAAGACGCTCCCCGGCCTCGCCGCACTGGAGGACTGACCTTAATGAGCACGCGCACGCCGATCATGGCGGGCAACTGGAAGATGAACCTCAACCACCTTGAGGCCATCGCCCACGTCCAGAAGCTCGCCTTCGCCCTCGCGGACAAGGACTACGAGGCCGTCGAGGTCGCCGTCCTGCCGCCCTTCACCGACCTGCGCTCCGTGCAGACCCTGGTCGACGGCGACAAGCTCAAGATCAAGTACGGCGCCCAGGACATCTCGGCGCACGACTCCGGCGCCTACACCGGCGAGATCTCCGGTGCGATGCTGGCCAAGCTGAAGTGCACGTACGTGGCGATCGGCCACTCCGAGCGCCGCCAGTACCACGCCGAGACCGACGAGATCGTCAACGCCAAGGTGAAGGCCGCCTACAAGCACGGCCTGACCCCGATCCTGTGCGTCGGCGAGGAACTGGACGTCCGCGAGGCGGGCAACCACGTCGCCCACACGCTCTCCCAGATCGAGGGCGGCCTCAAGGACGTCCCGGCCGAGCAGGCCGAGTCCATCGTCATCGCCTACGAGCCCGTCTGGGCCATCGGCACCGGCAAGGTCTGCGGCGCCGGTGACGCCCAGGAGGTCTGCCAGGCCATCCGCGGCAAGCTCGCCGAGCTGTACTCGCAGGAGCTGGCCGACCAGGTCCGCATCCAGTACGGCGGCTCCGTCAAGTCCGGCAACGTCGCCGAGATCATGGCGCAGCCCGACGTCGACGGTGCCCTGGTCGGCGGTGCCTCGCTGGACGCGGACGAGTTCGTCAAGATCGCGCGCTTCCGCGACCAGTGAGTCCGGCAGTGTGTAGGCCGTAGCGACGATCCGTCGTACTCTTGCGGGGGCATAGGGCTGTCTCTATGCCCCCTGTCGTCCATCCGAATCCGAGGAAGTTGGTCCAGCCGTGGTTTTGGGGTTCTCGATCGCCCTGATCGTCTTCAGCCTGCTGCTGATGCTGCTGGTGCTGATGCACAAGGGGAAGGGCGGCGGTCTCTCCGACATGTTCGGTGGCGGCATGGCGTCGTCCGTCGGCGGCTCTTCGGTCGCCGAGCGCAACCTGGACCGCATCACCGTGGTGCTCGGTGTGCTCTGGTTCGCCTGCATCGTCGTGCTCGGCCTGCTGATGAAGACGAGCTGACCGCACGTTCCATCGCACATTCCGTACGTAAGGCCCCATGTTCGGTACGCGCAGCTGAGCGCGGCCTATCATGGGGCTTGCGTCTAGGTGTAGGGGCTGTAACTCCAACCACTGGACGCGCGTTGGGCCTTACGTAGACTGAGGCGCTCGCAACGGAGCGAAAACGCCGACTCGCTTCGCGGCACCATCACGCAGGGAGTTACGACCGTGGCAAGTGGCAACGCGATCCGAGGAAGCCGGGTCGGGGCGGGGCCGATGGGCGAGGCCGAGCGCGGCGAGTCCGCGCCCCGGCTGCGCATCGTCTTCTGGTGCTCCAACGGACACGAGACACAGCCCAGCTTCGCCAGCGACGCGCAGGTTCCCGAAACCTGGGACTGCCCCCGCTGTGGCTTCCCGGCCGGACAGGACCGGGACAATCCGCCGGCCCCGCCGCGCACCGAGCCCTACAAGACGCACCTCGCGTATGTACGGGAGCGGCGCAGCGACGCGGACGGCGAGGCGATCCTCGCCGAGGCACTCGCCAAACTGCGGGGAGAAATCTAGGAGTTGAACCGGCCGGACGCCCACAGGGTGTCTGGCCGGAGCTGTTTCGCAGGCCGGTGGCCGACCGCCTCCGGACCGATTGTCAGTGGTGCCCTCTACGGTTTGTGAAGTGACGAATCGTGAGGGGGAGCAGTGACGACGGTCGAGGTGACGGGTACTCATGTGCCCGCGTGGCGTGGGGGGTTCGGGCGGCTGTGGAGTGCCGCCGTGATCTCGCGGTTCGGGGACGCGCTGCGTACGGCCGCGCTGCCGCTGCTCGCGGTGCGGCTCACCGACGATCCACTCGTCATCGCCTCCGTCACCGCCTGCGGATACCTCCCCTGGCTGCTCTTCGGGCTCCTCGGCGGCGCCGTCGCGGACCGGGTCGACCAGCGGCGCGCGATGTGGGCCGTGGATCTGGTACGAGGCCTGCTCGTCGCGTGCTTCGCGCTCGCCGTCGGACTCGGCCACGCCTCGATCCCGCTGCTGCTCGCCCTCGCCTTCTGTCTGACCACGCTCCAGACCCTCTTCGACAACGCGTCCACGGCTCTGCTGCCGTCCCTGGTGGACCGCGAGGCGTTGGGCAGCGCCAATGCCCGGCTGATGACCGGGCAGCAGCTCGCGGGCGGTCTGCTGGCCGGTCCGCTCGTGCCGCTGCTGCTGACGGCCGGAGCCTTCATGCCGTTCGCTGCCGACGCGAGCACCTATCTCCTGGCCGCCGCCCTCGTGGCCTCCCTGCGCACCCGCCCGCCCGAGCGGGAGCCGCGCCCGGCCGGCAGCACCCTCAGGACGGAGATAGCGGAAGGCCTGCGCGCCCTGTGGGGAGACCGGGCCCTGCGCGCGGTCTGCGTGGCCACCCTGCTGTGCAACATCGGCATGGGCGCCCTGATCGCCACACTGGTCCTGCATGTGACCCGCTGGCTGAACGCGGGCAATGCCGGATACGCGGCCGCGATGACGGCATACGCGATGGGCAGCTTCTCCGGGGGCTTCCTCGCCCAGCGGATCGCGCGCCGCACCGGGCGGGTCCGGGCGCTGCTGCTGGCCGGGAGCGTCCAGACGGCGTCGCTGCTGCTCATGGGCACCGTCCGCCACCTGGCCGCCCTGGTCGCGGGCATGTTGCTGCTCGGCGCGATGAACATGGTGTGGAACGTCAACCAGGTCACCCTGATGCAGCAGCGCAGCCCCGCCGCCATGGTCGGCCGTATCGCCTCCGCGTTCCGCACGTCCTCGACGTCGGGAGCTCCGCTCGGCGCCCTGCTCGGCGGAGTCGTGGCGGGGACTTACGGACTCAACGGCCCAGCCCTGCTCGCGGCAGCCCTGTTCGGGCTGGCCGTCGCCTCGTTGATACCCGGGGTCAAGCCGGACGTACCTGTTGTTGCCCCGCAGGACGACGCGACGACCGCTCATGCCACGGGCTGATCAATTAGGTTGGAACCGGCCCCCAGGTCGGTAGGAAAGAAGGCTGAAGTCGCAATGAACGCAGACGGCCGTACCAGGCTCAACCAGACGCCCGAGTGGACCGCCTTGGCCAAGCACCGTGAGGAGCTCGGCGAGGTGCAGCTGAGGGAGCTGTTCGCCGCCGATCCCGGGCGCGGCACCGGCTACACGCTCAAGGTCGGTGACCTGCACCTCGACTACTCGAAGCACCTCGTCACCGACGAGACCCTGCGGCTGCTGCACGCGCTGGCCGTCGCCACGGACGTGTTCGGCCTGCGGGACGCGATGTTCCGCGGCGAGAAGATCAACGTCACCGAGGACCGCGCGGTCCTGCATACCGCGCTGCGCGCCCCGCGTGACGCGGTGATCGAGGTCGACGGCGAGAACGTCGTGCCCCAGGTGCACGCGGTCCTCGACAAGATGGCCGGCTTCGCGGACCGGGTCCGCTCCGGCGAGTGGACCGGGCACACGGGCAAGCGCATCAAGAACGTCGTCAACATCGGCATCGGCGGCTCCGACCTCGGTCCGGCGATGGCGTACGAGGTGCTGCGAAGCTTCACCGACCGCGGTCTGACGGTTCGGTTCGTGTCGAACGTGGACGGCGCCGACCTGCACGAGGCGGTCCGCGACCTCGACCCGGCGGAGACGCTGTTCATCATCGCGTCCAAGACGTTCACCACGATCGAGACGATCACCAACGCCACCTCGGCCCGCGACTGGCTGCTCACCGAGCTGAAGGCCGGTCAGGACGCCGTGGCCAAGCACTTCGTGGCGCTGTCGACGAACGCAGGCAAGGTCAGCGAGTTCGGCATCGACACGGACAACATGTTCGAGTTCTGGGACTGGGTCGGCGGACGCTACTCCTACGACTCGGCGATCGGG
Organism: Streptomyces colwelliae; assembly: GCF_048158785.1. Lineage (NCBI taxonomy): Bacteria > Bacillati > Actinomycetota > Actinomycetes > Kitasatosporales > Streptomycetaceae > Streptomyces > Streptomyces colwelliae. Next base: position 18,935 of record NZ_JBLTJC010000118.1, read on the forward strand.
CTGTCGCTGATGATCGCGATCGGCCCGGACCGTTTCCGCGAGATGCTCGACGGTTTCCACCTCGTCGACGAGCATTTCCGCACCGCGCCCGCCGAGTCCAACGTGCCTTTGCTGCTTGGGCTGTTGGGTGTCTGGTACGGCAACTTCCATGACGCCCAGTCGCACGCCGTGCTGCCGTACAGCCACTACCTGTCCAAGTTCACCGCCTACTTGCAGCAGTTGGACATGGAGTCGAACGGCAAGTACGTGGGCCGGGACGGCCAGGAGGTCGACTGGCAGACCGGGCCGGTGGTCTGGGGCACCCCGGGGACGAACGGGCAGCACGCGTACTACCAACTCATCCACCAGGGCACGAAGTTGATCCCGGCGGACTTCATCGGCTTCGCCGAGCCGGTGGCCGAGCTGAGCGAGGGGCTGAAGGCGCAGCACGACTTGCTGATGGCCAACTTCTTCGCGCAGACACAGGCGTTGGCGTTCGGCAAGATGCCGGACGAGGTGCGGGCGGAGGGTGTGCCCGAGGAGCTGGTGCCGCACAAGACGTTCAAGGGCAACCACCCCACGACCACGATCCTGGCCCGCGAGCTGACCCCGTCCGTGCTCGGGCAGTTGATCGCGCTGTACGAGCACAAGGTGTTCGTCCAGGGCGCCGTCTGGAACATCGATTCCTTCGACCAGTGGGGAGTCGAGCTGGGCAAGGTCCTCGCCAAGCGCGTCGAACCCGCCCTGAGCGAGGGTGCGGACGTACCCGGCCTGGACGCGTCGACGACGGCCCTGGTCGCCAAGTACCGCGAGCTGCGCGGGCGTTGAGCCACCAAGTCGCCGAGTCACCAAGTCACCAAGTGACCAAACGCTGAAGCCCCGTACGACCGGAAGGCCGTACGGGGCTTCAGCGGATTGCCGGTGTTGCCGGTGCCGCCCGTGTCAGGCGGAAGCCGGCGGATACAGTGCGCGCGGCAGCTGGGATGCCGCCGCCGCGTCCAGCAGCCACAGGGTGCGGGCGCGGCCCTGCGCGCCGGCCGCCGGTGCCTGGATCTCACCCGCGCCGGACAGGGCGATCGCCGCGGCCTCCGCCTTGTCCTCGCCGGCCGCGAGCAGCCACACCTCGCGGGCCGACCGGATCGCCGGAAGAGTCAGGGTGACCCGGGTCGGCGGCGGCTTGGGCGCGCCGTGGACGCCGACGACCGTGCGCTCGGTCTCCCGTACGGCGGGCAACTCCGGGAAGAGCGACGCCACATGGGTGTCCGGGCCGACGCCCAGCATCAGGACGTCGAAGGTCGGGACGGAGCCGTGGTTCTCGGGACCGGCGGACCGGGCGAGTTCCTCGGCGTAACCGGCCGCCGCCGCTTCCACGTCGTTGCCGTAGAGGCCGTCCGAGGCGGGCATGGCGTGCACGCGCTTCGGGTCCAGCGGCACCGCGTCGAGCAGTGCCTCGCGGGCCTGCGTGACATTGCGCTCCGGGTCGCCCTCGGGCAGGAACCGCTCGTCGCCCCACCACAGGTCGATGCGGCCCCAGTCGACGGCGTCCCGGGCGGGCTGGCCCGCCAGAGCCGCCAGCAGACCGTTGCCGTTGCGACCGCCGGTGAGCACGATCGAGGCGTAGCCGCGCGAGGCCTGCGCGTCCACGATCTTCGTGATCAGCCGGGCCGCGGCGGCCTGGGCCATCAGTTCCTTGTCGCGGTGGACGACGAGTTGGGGAGTGCTCACTGCGGATCAGCCTTCTTCACCGGGGGCATCTTCGCGGGGGTGGGCCGGTCCGGGTCCCCGCTCTCCGAGGAGGCCGGCTGCACACCGGTCGCCGCCGGGTCCGCCACCGCGCGCACCGGCAGGGCCGGCGCCGGCTGAGCCGCGGCCTCGGCCCGCTCCGCCGCCGACTGGATGCCGCCCAGCCGGTCCACGCCGAACCGCAGCGCGGACGCGTAGGTGTCGTCCGGGTCGAGCCGGCGCAGCTCCTCCGCGAGGAGTTCGGAGGTCTCGCGGCGCTTGAGCGCCACCGCGCGGTCCGGCTGGCCGGGGAGTGCCAGGGTGGCCATCGCCCCGTCCGACCGGTGCAGCGTGATGGGGCCACCGCTCGTCTCCAGGCGTACCTGGGTCAGACCGGGCCCTGCGGAGACCGCGCGCCGGACATGGACATGGAGCCGGTCGGCGAGCCACATCGCGAGCAGTTCGACGCTCGGGTTGGACTCCTCGCCCGCCACCTCGACGGAGACGATCTCCGAGGAGACCTGGTCGAGCGCGGCGGCCAGCATCGAACGCCACGGGGTGATCCGGGCCCAGGCCAGGTCGGTGTCGCCCGGCTCGTAGCTCTCGGCGCGGGACCGCAGCTCGTCGACGGGCTTCTCCGCCGCGTAGCTGTCGGTGACCCGGCGCTGGCTCAGGGCGCCCAGCGGGTCGTTCGCCGGGTCGCGCGGCGCGTCCACCGACCACCAGACCACCACCGGCGCGTCCGGCAGCAGCAGCGGCAGCACCACGGACTGGGCGTGGTCGGAGACCTCGCCGTAGAGCCGCAGCACGACCGTCTCGCCGCTGCCCGCGTCCGCGCCCACCCGTACCTCGGCGTCGAGGCGGGACTGGGTGCGGTTGCGGGACGAGCGCGAGACCCGCTTGATGACCACGAGCGTGCGCGAGGGGTGCTCGTGCGACGCGTCGCCCGCGGCCTTCAGGGCGTCGTAGGCGTTCTCCTCGTCCGTGACGACGACGAGGGTGAGCACCATGCCGACGGCCGGGGTGCCGATCGCGCGGCGGCCCTTGACGAGCGCCTTGTTGATCTTGCTGGCAGTGGTGTCGGTGAGGTCTATTTTCATGGCCGACGCCAGCTCCGTCCCTCTCGTGCGAGCATTTCGTCCGCCTCGACCGGACCCCACGTCCCGGACTGGTACTGCGCGGGCTTGCCGTGCTTGTCCCAGTACTGCTCGATCGGGTCGAGGATCTTCCAGGACAGCTCGACCTCCTCGGTGCGCGGGAAGAGGTTCGAGTCGCCGAGCAGGACGTCGAGGATCAGGCGCTCGTACGCCTCCGGGCTGGACTCCGTGAACGACTCCCCGTAGGCGAAGTCCATGGAGACGTCCCGGATCTCCATCGAGGTGCCGGGCACCTTGGAGCCGAAGCGGACCGTGACGCCCTCGTCGGGCTGGACGCGGAAGACGATCGCGTTCTGGCCCAGCTCCTCCGTCGCCGTCTGGTCGAAGGGGGAGTGCGGGGCGCGCTGGAAGACCACCGCGATCTCGGTGACCCGGCGGCCCAGACGCTTGCCGGTGCGCAGGTAGAAGGGGACGCCCGCCCAGCGGCGGTTGTCGACCTCGACCTTGATGGCGGCGTAGGTGTCGGTCTTCGACTTGGGGTCGATACCGTCCTCCTGGAGGTAGCCGACGGCCTTCTCGCCGCCCTGCCAGCCCTCCGCGTACTGCCCGCGGACCGTGTTCAGGCCCAGGTCCTTCGGCAGCCGCACCGCGCCGAGCACCTTCTCCTTCTCGGCGGCCAGCGCGTCGGCGGAGAAGGAGGACGGCTCCTCCATCGCGGTCAGCGCCATCAGCTGGAGCAGGTGGTTCTGGATGACGTCACGGGCGGCGCCGATACCGTCGTAGTAACCGGCCCGGCCGCCGATGCCGATGTCCTCGGCCATGGTGATCTGCACGTGGTCCACGAAGGACCGGTTCCAGATCGGCTCGAACATCGTGTTGGCGAAGCGGAGCGCCAGGATGTTCTGGACGGTCTCCTTGCCGAGGTAGTGGTCGATGCGGAAGACCTGGTCCGCGGCGAACACCTCGTGCACGACCCTGTTGAGATCCTCGGCCGACTTGAGGTCGTGGCCGAAGGGCTTCTCGATGACCGCGCGGCGCCAGGAACCCTTGTCCTGGTCGGCGAGACCGTGCTTCTTCAGCTGCTGGATGACGACCGGGAAGGAGCGCGGCGGCACCGACAGGTAGAAGGCGAAGTTGCCGCCCGTGCCCTGCGCCTTGTCCAGCTCGTCGATCGTGTCGCGCAGCCGCTCGAACGCGTCGTCGTCGTCGAAGGTGCCCTGGACGAAGCGCATCCCCTGGACGAGCTGCTGCCAGACCTCCTCACGGAACGGCGTACGGGCGTGCTCCTTGACCGCGTCGTGGACCTCCTGCGCGAAGTCCTCGTGGGCCCACTCGCGCCGGGCGAAGCCGACGAGCGAGAAGCCCGGCGGCAGCAGACCCCGGTTGGCGAGGTCGTACACGGCGGGCATCAGCTTTTTGCGGGACAAATCGCCTGTGACGCCGAAGATGACCAGGCCCGACGGCCCCGCGATACGCGGGAGCCGTCGGTCGGCGGGGTCACGAAGCGGGTTCGCTCCGGAACCGGAATGAGGAGCCAAGGTCTCAGCCCTCCGAAGGGGCGAGGCGCGCGAGTTCCGCCTCGGTCGACTTGAGCAGGTCGATCCAGGACGCCTCGAACTTCTCGACGCCCTCGTCCTCCAGCAGCTGCACGACCTCGTCGTACGAGATGCCGAGCGCTTCCACGGCGGCGATCTCGGCGCGGGACTGCTCGTACGTGCCGGAGATGGTGTTGCCGGTGATCTGGCCGTGGTCGTCGGTGGCCTCGAGCGTGGCCTCCGGCATGGTGTTCACCGTGTTCGGCGCCACCAGGTCGTCCACGTACAGCGTGTCCTTGTACGCCTTGTCCTTGACGCCGGTCGAGGCCCACAGCGGACGCTGCTTGTTGGCCTGCGCCTTGTCCAGGGCGGCCCAGCGGTCCGAGGAGAAGACCTCCTCGTACGCCTCGTAGGCCAGCCGCGCGTTGGCGAGACCGGCCTTGCCGCGGGCGGCCTTGGCCTCGTCGGTGCCCAGCGCGTCGATCCGCTTGTCGATCTCGGTGTCCACGCGGGACACGAAGAAGGACGCCACGGAGTGGATCTTCGAGAGGTCCAGGCCGCGCTCCTTGGCCTTCTCCAGGCCGGAGACGAACGCGTCCATGACCTCGCGGTAGCGCGCCAGCGAGAAGATCAGCGTGACGTTGACGCTGATGCCGAGGCCGATGACCTCGGTGATCGCCGGGAGGCCCGCGCGGGTGGCCGGGATCTTGATCAGCGTGTTCGGGCGGTCCACCAGCCAGGCCAGCTGCTTGGCCTCGGCGATCGTCGCCGCCGTGTTGTGCGCCAGGCGCGGGTCGACCTCGATGGAGACCCGGCCGTCCTGGCCGCCGCTCGTGTCGTAGACCGGACGCAGGATGTCGGCGGCGTCACGGACGTCCGCCGTCGTGATCATGCGGATGGCTTCCTCGACGGTCACCTTGCGGGCGGCGAGGTCGGCGAGCTGCTGCTCGTAACCGTCGCCCGACGAGATGGCCTTCTGGAAGATCGACGGGTTGGTGGTGACGCCCACGACGTGCTGCTGGTCGATCAGTTCGGCGAGGTTGCCGGACGTGATCCGCTTGCGCGACAGGTCGTCCAGCCAGATCGCGACGCCTTCTTCAGAGAGGCGCTTGAGTGCGTCTGTCATGGAAAATGCATCTCCTACGTGTCGTTTGTCAGCGTCAGCTCTGGGCGGCGGCGATGGATTCCCGGGCCTTCTCAGCCACGTTCTCGGCAGTGAAGCCGAACTCCTGGAAGAGCACCTTGCCGTCGGCGGAAGCCCCGAAGTGCTCCAGGGAAACGATGCGACCGGCGTCCCCGACGAACCGGTACCAGGTCAGACCGATCCCGGCCTCGACCGCGACCCGCGCCCTGACCGACGGCGGCAGCACGCTGTCCCGGTACTCCTTGTCCTGCGCGTCGAACCACTCCACACACGGCATGGACACGACCCGCGTCGGCACACCGGAGGCCTCAAGCTGCTCGCGCGCCTCGACGGCCACGTGCACCTCGGAACCCGTACCGATGAGGATCACCTCGGGCGTACCCGTCGACGCCTCGAACAGGACGTAACCGCCCTTGGCGGTGTCCTCGTTGGCCTCGTACGTCGGCACGCCCTGACGCGTCAGCGCGAAACCGTGCGGGGCGCCCTCGCCGTAGACCTTCGTGTAGCGGCGCAGGACCTCGCGCCAGGCGATGGCCGTCTCGTTGGCGTCGGCCGGGCGGACCACGTTCAGGCCCGGGATGGCACGGAGTGAGGCGAGGTGCTCGACCGGCTGGTGGGTGGGACCGTCCTCGCCGAGACCGACGGAGTCGTGCGTCCACACGTACGTCACCGGCAGGTGCATCAGCGCCGACAGGCGTACGGCGTTGCGCATGTAGTCGGAGAAGACGAGGAACGTGCCGCCGTAGGCACGGGTGTTGCCGTGCAGGGTGATGCCGTTCAGCTCCGCGCCCATGGAGTGCTCGCGGATGCCGAAGTGGATCGTGCGGCCGTACGGGTTCGCCTCCGGCAGCGGGTTGTCCGCGGGGAGGAACGACGAGGTCTTGTCGATCGTCGTGTTGTTCGAGCCCGCGAGGTCGGCGGAGCCGCCCCACAGCTCGGGGATGACCGCGCCGAGCGCCTGGAGGACCTTGCCGGACGCGGCACGGGTGGCGACACCCTTGCCCGCCTCGAACACCGGGAGCTTCTCCTCCCAGCCGGCCGGCAGCTCGCCCGCGCGGATGCGGTCGTACTCGGCGGCGCGCTCCGGGTTGTTGCCGCGCCACTCCTGGTACGACGGGTCCCACGCGGCCTTCGCCTCGCGGCCCCGCTCCAGCGCCTGGCGGGTGTGCTTGAGGACGTCGTCGGAGACGTCGAAGGACTTCTCCGGGTCGAAGCCGAGAACGCGCTTGGTGGCCGCGACCTCGTCGGCGCCGAGCGCCGAGCCGTGCGCGGCCTCGGTGTTCTGCGCGTTCGGCGCGGGCCAGGCGATGATCGAGCGCATCGCGATGAACGACGGCTTGTTCGTCACCTTCTTCGCGGCCTCGATGGCGTTGTAGATGGCGTGCGGGTCGAGGTCGCCGTCCGGCTTCGGGGCGACGCGCTGGACGTGCCAGCCGTAGGCCTCGTAGCGCTTGACGGTGTCCTCGGAGACGGCGGTCTCGGTGTCGCCCTCGATGGAGATGTGGTTGTCGTCCCACAGGAGGATGAGGTTGCCGAGCTCCTGGTGGCCCGCCATGGAGGAGGCCTCCGCGGAGATGCCCTCCTGGAGGCAGCCGTCACCGGCGATCGCGAAGATGAAGTGGTCGAACGGGGACTCGCCCTGCGGGGCGTCCGGGTCGAACAGACCGCGCTCGTAGCGGGCGGCCATCGCCATGCCCACGGCGTTGGCGACACCCTGGCCCAGCGGGCCGGTCGTCGTCTCCACGCCGGTGGTGTGGCCGTACTCGGGGTGCCCCGGAGTCTTGGAGCCCCACGTGCGGAACGCTTCGAGGTCGGCCAGCTCCAGGCCGAACCCGGCCAGGTAGAGCTGCGTGTAGAGGGTCAGGGACGAGTGGCCGGCGGACAGCACGAACCGGTCGCGCCCCACCCAGTCGGCGTCCGCCGGGTCGTGCCGCATCACCTTCTGGAAGAGGGTGTACGCGGCGGGCGCGAGGCTCATGGCCGTACCGGGATGGCCGTTACCGACCTTCTGTACGGCATCGGCGGCCAGGACGCGGGCGGTGTCTACGGCCCGCTGGTCCAACTCGGTCCACTCGAGGTCTGTTGTGGTCGGCTTGGTGCTCACCCTGGGTCAGGGCTCCTCTCCACATGTCACGCATGTCGGATGCCGGTGCACTTGGCGCCCACCGGCCGTTGTCGAGCCTACCCCCGTAAGAACGCGCATTTTTTCGAGTCATTCCAGACTGCCGGGACTCTCGCGGATCCGCCTCCCGACTGGTCCGTTTCGCATTCGGCAACTGAATACGGAGGTGCTCGTTCGAGTGCTCAACAGAGTGGCGATCAGCTCTTCCGGGGGCGGTCTCCAACACGACCCCACCCCCGCGAATGTCCGGGTCTGGGCAACGTCTACAGTGGCGTGGTACGCGTGAGCCTTTACGGGGAGTTCACACCCGAAGGCTTGCTGGGATGTCTCTGTCAGGGGTGTGCGTGACGGCCGTTGAATCCCGTCCAGCGGGGATTGTCGGGGCGAGCCAGAGCCCGAGCCGGCGGCCGATCGGGGCCCGGGTCATGGCGTTCGTGGCGTTGACGAAGCCGCGGATCATCGAGCTGCTGCTGATCACCACCGTTCCGGTGATGTTCCTGGCTCAGCAGGGTGTGCCGGACCTCAAGCTGGTCCTCCTCACCTGCGTCGGCGGCTACCTCTCCGCCGGTGGCGCCAACGCGCTCAACATGTACATCGACCGCGACATCGACGCGCTCATGGACCGCACCTCGCAGCGCCCCCTCGTCACCGGCATGGTCAGCCCCCGCGAGTGCCTCGCCTTCGGCATCTCACTCGGCGTGATCTCGACCCTGTTGTTCGGCCTGACCGTCAACTGGCTGTCCGCCTGGCTCGCGCTCGGCGCACTCCTTTTCTACGTCGTCGTCTACACGATGATCCTCAAACGCCGTACCTCGCAGAACATCGTGTGGGGCGGCATCGCCGGCTGCCTCCCGGTGCTCATCGGCTGGTCGGCCGTCACGAACTCGATGTCGTGGGCGCCGATCATCCTCTTCGGGGTGATGTTCCTCTGGACGCCGCCGCACTACTGGCCGCTGTCCATGAAGGTCCGCGACGACTACGCGCGCGTGGGCGTTCCGATGCTCCCGGTCGTCGCCTCGAACAAGGTCGTCGCCCGCCAGATCGTCATCTACAGCTGGGCGATGGTCGGCATCTCGCTCCTCCTGCCCCTGCTCGGCTACACGGGCTGGTTCTACACGGCGGTCGCGCTCCTGGCCGGCGGCTTCTGGCTCTGGGAGGCGCACGGCCTCCAGAACCGCGCCAAGGCCGAGGTGACCGGCGGCAAGCTCAAGGAGATGCGGCTGTTCCACTGGTCGATCACCTATGTGTCGATCCTGTTCGTGGCGATCGCGGTGGACCCCTTCCTGCGATAACCCCCGCTGTACGGCTCCCGACGGGCGGGGTGCGTGGTCAAGGCCACGCACCCCGCCCGTCGCCGTTCGATCTACCCGTCGGTAGCATCCTGGCCATGGCAGACACGCAGCAGGTTGACGCGAAGGCCGAGCGCCAGGTGGCCCGCCTCGCCAAGCAGATCGGCACCTTCTCCAAGGCACACGGCGGGGCCGAGGGCCAGGTCGCGTACATCGGGGAGCGCGGCGCCCGCATCGTCCTCGTCGGCGAGGACGGCGGCTGGGGCGACCTCGTGGCCACGACGTACGAGATCGCCCAGCAGGCGGTCGAGAAGTCCGGGATCACCGTCCACGAGGACTTCGACGGCGAGTTCGCGGCGAAGGTGACGACGGGGCCGTACGAGTGGAAGCGCATGGCGGGCATCCAGGTGGGCGGCCCGAGCAACGGCTGAACAGGCGCCCCCAGGCTTGGCGCCCCCTCACACGGGGTGCGTACGAGCAACACCTGACACCCCGTTCACCCGTTAGGCCCCGTAGAAGCGACGCAGTCACCGCCACGGGGAGTCCGGATGATCGAAACGCCGTCCCTCGTGGACCAGTACTGCCACGGCGTACTGAGAACGGAGCTGGGCCTCGGCACCTTCGAGGCCCAGCTCCGTTCTCAGTACGCCG
>NZ_JBLTJC010000119.1:0-28152 GCF_048158785.1 Streptomyces colwelliae
GCCATGGGCTGGGCGGGAGTTGAGCGCCGCTGGGCCGTCACGACCGAAGGTATTCGCTCCTGCCCTGGCCCTACGTCCCGCTGAGCGGCGTGCCCGTCAGGATGGGACGCGGTGCCGTCGCCACTCGGAGCCGGCGGAGTTGATAGGGCTGGTGGAGTCGATGGGACCACTGAGGCCGCTGGGGCCGAACTCTCCGTGGGCGAAGGCCCTTTGCTCCCCGCTGCCGCGCCCCTGCGGACCGGACGCAGCACGGCCGGACGCCGTCCCTCCGTCGTCCCACGCTCTTCGCCCGGAGGCACCTCCGGCTGCTTGCGCGGAGTGAACCAGCCGCCTCCGCCGCTGCCGCCGGACGTGCCGTTGTCGGCCGACGCGGTGGTCGGAGCGTCCATGGTGTGCCTCGCCTCGAACATCTTTCGGTCGGTCTGCGCGCTTCCTCAGCCGGAACCTGCGTGCGTTCCGCGCGGACGGCTTGTTTCTCCCCGTTCGATCAAGCTGCCGATACAGCCATATCCAACCCACATTCCCACTGCGTACGGACAAGTAAGGCGAGAGTGTGACATTGCCCGCAGTACTCTCACGCGGCGCCCAGCTCCGGACAAGAACCGGAGTCGACCCTACCGGCCCGTGCTCCGCACACAAATGCCGCCTCGCTCCCCCGCGAAGAGAGGGAGGAGCGAACCATCGATTCCCTCAACTACCGGGCGCCGCGCACCAATTCATAGGCATCCCACAGATCCCGCCCCTCATAGGAGTGGGTCGCGAGACCCGACAGATGCCGATCCGCGTTGACCGCGACAGAGACGGGCACGGCACCGAACAGGTCCTTGTCCGACATCGAGTCGCCGTACGCGACGCAGTCCGCCCTCGTCACGCCGAACTCCTCGCACAGCCGATCCGCGATCACCACCTTGGCAGCGGAGTTGAGGACTCCGGCCAGGTCCATGGACGGCGCGGTGAACGGCACGGCGGGGAAAAGCGATCCGTGTGCCGCATGGGCACCCCAGCCCGTGAGCCGTTCCACAAAGAAGGAGGGCGAGAGCGATACGACGGCGCAGTATTCGCCGGCGCTCCTGATCTCGGCCCAGACCTCCCGGATCCGCGCCAGCCAAGGGGCCCCTTCGAAGGCCGCCGCCACATGCGCCTCGGTGAGTTCCGCCCACAGCGTGTACACGCGGGTCGCATACTCCGGTGGCCCGATCAGCCCGGCCGAGATCGCCTGCTCGAGTTCCACCGTCTCGGATTCCAGGCCGAGTTGACGGGAGATCTCCAGCGGCGCGCTGGTTCCGTGCAGCAAAGTGCCGTCGAGGTCGAAGAGATGAAGTCTCGCCATGAGCCACGAGGTTAGTGGGCGGAACTGTGGCACCTTCCGCGAGGCCGCCGGATGCTCGCCGTTCGCCGGTGTTTCACGTGAAACATCCGGCTTCTGTCGGTACGTTGTGCCGCTGATCACGACATGGCCAAAAGCACGTACGTCTCACCGGAAACAGGTGGACGCCGACAACGCACGTCAGACAGCCTGACCTGCGTGCCGACTCCTTCCCTCGCCGCTCTGCCCATCCGCCGACTGACGCTCCGCGATCGCCTCGCCTGCGCCGACTTGTCCGAGGACCGGGGGTGGCCACGCGAGGAACACAAGTGGGGCTTTCTCCTCAGCGCCGGGAAGGGCTACGGCATCGACGCTCCGGAGGGCGGCCTCCTCGCGGCATGCGTCACCACGGAATACGGCCCACAGGACCGTCCGGATCTGGTTGCGATCGGCATGGTTCTGGTCGCCGAGCGGTACGCCCGTCAGGGCGTTGGACGCCGGCTGATGCAGCACCTGGTCTCGGCGATGGGCACCACACCACTGACCCTCCATGCGACGCCGTACGGCCGCCCGCTCTACGAGGAGCTCGGCTTCAAGGCGACCGGCCGGGCCGAGATGCTGCTCGGGCACTTCACACCTGATGGATCGGAATCCGGGATCGCCACCCGTGCGGCCACGGCAGAGGACCTCACCGGCATCGTGCGCCTCGACGAGGCGGTGTTCGGCACCGATCGCACGCCCCTCATCGCGCGACTGCCCGCTTTCGCCGATCAGTTGCGCGTGGCGGAGGAGAACAGCCGGATCATCGGGTACGCGGCCGCGTGGCCCAACATGGACACGCATGTCGTGGGCCCGCTGATCGCACAGGACACCGAGACGGCAAAAGCCCTCCTCGCATCGCTCGCCGCCCGCACCGACCGTCCGCTGCGCACCGACATCGATGTACGCCACGAAGAGCTGGTGTCCTGGCTGAAGGAACGCGGTCTGGCTTCCGTCGCGTTCAACGCCGTCATGACGTACGGGATCGCGGAGCTGCCCGGCGACTGGACACGGCGGTTCGCTCCCCTGACGGTCGCGGCCGGCTGACGGCTTCCGGGTACGGGGAACGCCGGCTCCCGACCTGACCGGGAACCGGCGTTCCGTCATCGCCGAACGTCAGGCGAGCGTCTCTACGGCCGCCTGGGCGAAGCCGTGGTCCTGCGTCGGCGCGCCGCCACCGACACCGATCGCGCCGATCAGCCGGCCGTCACGGTGGACCGGGATACCGCCCGCGATGAACAGCAGCGGCCGGTCGAGCGCGGTGGGCAGGGTGTGGAAGAGGCCTCCGGGCTGGACGGCGTCGACGAGGTCGGCGGTGGGGGCGTTCAGCTGAAGCGCGGTGTACGCCTTGCGGGTGCTGGTCTCCCCGGAGATCAGCACAGCCTGGTCGTCCCGCCGGAAGGCGAGCAGGTGGCCGCCCGCGTCCAGCACGGTGATGCTCACGGTGACCCCGGCGGCCGCCGCGGCACGGCGGGCCTCGGCGACGAGCGCTTCGGCGTCCTGGATGGTCAGCGGGGCTACGGCGGTGGTGGTGGTGCTCATCAGGGTTTCTCCTTGCGGGTGTTGCTGTTTCTGGTGTTGGTCGAATGGCCGAGGCCGACTGTTGGTCGGATGGCCGAGGCCGGCGAGGATGCACGGGGACGGCCCTGGCCCCGCGTCTCCCCGCTCCGGCCAGGCAGGGTCAGTGGTGGACTGCGGCCCGCGGCTCGCTCGGTGTACCGCTCGCCACCACCGCGCCGCGGGCGTCGGTGCGGCGCTCCAGGGCGGCCGAGAGGATCGCGAGGACCAGGGCGGCCGCGGCGAGGACGGCGCCGACCCAGTTCGGGGCGGTGTAGCCGAAGCCGGCCGCGATGACGATGCCGCCGAGCCAGGCGGACAGCGCGTTGCCGAGGTTGAAGGCGCCGATGTTCACGGCGGAGGCCAGCGTCGGGGCGCCGTGTGCCTGGTCGAGGACCCGCTTCTGCAGCGGCGGCACGGTGGCGAAGCCCAGGGCACCGATGAGGGCGATGGTGACGGCTGCCGCGATCTTGTTGTGCGCGGTGACCGTGAAGAGCGCGAGCACGACGGCCAGGGCGCCCAGCGAGACGTACAGCATGGGCATCAGGGCGCGGTCGGCGAACTTGCCGCCGACGAGGTTGCCGCCGACCATGCCGAGGCCGAAGAGGACGAGCAGCCAGGTGACGGAGCCGTCGGCGAAGCCGGCGACGTGGGTCATCATCGGCGCGATGTAGGTGATGGCCGCGAAGACGCCGCCGAAGCCGAGGACGGTCATCGCCATGGCGAGCAGAACCTGGGTGTTCTTGAAGGCGGCCAGTTCGTGCCGCAGTTGCACGCCCTCGGGCTTGGGCAGGTCGGGCACCAGCTTGGCGATACCGGCCAGGCCGATCACACCGAGACCCGCGACGATGGCGAAGGTGACGCGCCAGCCGACGGACTGCCCGACGAGGGTGCCCAGCGGGACGCCGACGACATTGGCGACGGTCAGTCCGGTGAACATCATCGCGATGGCTCCGGCCTTCTTGTCCGGGGCGACCAGTTCGGCCGCGACGACCGAGCCGATGCCGAAGAAGGCGCCATGGGCGAGCGAGGCGACCACGCGGCCGATCAGCATCACGGAGAAGCTGGGGGCGACGGCGGAGAGCAGGTTGCCGAGGATGAACAGGCCCATCAGCAGCATCAGCATCCGCTTGCGGGGCACCTTGGTGCCGAGAACGGTCATCAGCGGGGCGCCGATCACCACACCCAGCGCGTAGCCGGTGACCAGCAGTCCCGCGGTGGGGATGGAGACCCCGAAGTCACCCGCAACCTGGGGCAGCAGACCCATGATCACGAACTCGGTCGTTCCGATTCCGAAGGCCCCGATCGCGAGGGCCAGAAGCGCGAGAGGCATATGGAGGTACCCTTCCCAGAAGATTGCAGGAGCACTTTGCCTGCGTTCACAATAGTTGCAGACGCGGGCTATATGCAAGCGCAGACTATTTCACCTGTGCTCTATCCTGGGTTCAGCCGCTCCGGGACGGAGGAAACGCCAATGACAGCGACGGACCCCGCACTCACCGCCCTCGCCCAGGGCTGGTGCGCCCTCTCCTTGCTGCACGGAAGGATCGAGGCGCACATCGAGCGCGCCCTGCAGGCCAAGCACGACCTGAGCATGCGCGAGTACTCGCTGCTCGACGTGCTCAGCCGGCAGCACGACGGTGACGGGGGCCATCTGCAGATGCGGCAGGTCGCCGACGCGGTCGTCCTCAGCCAGAGCGCCACCACCCGGCTGGTCACCCGGCTCGAGGACCGCGGCCTGCTCGCGCGCTACCTGTGCCCGACCGACCGCCGGGGCATCTACACGAACGTCTCCGAAGCCGGCCTCACCCTGCTCGAAGAGGCCCGCCCGACCAACGACACCGCCCTGCGCGAGGCACTCGACGCAGCGGCCACGAACCCCGAACTGGCGCCACTGGTCCGGGTCGTGGAGTCGATGAACGTGCCCGCGTAGGTCCGGCCCGCTCCGCACGCCTCTGCCTAAGGTGTGGCCATGGGAGATCTTGAAATACGAGCCGCGGTCACCGAGGACGTCCCCGCCATCGTCGGCATGCTCGCCGACGACCCCCTGGGTTCCCAGCGCGAGTCACCGGACGACCTGACGCCCTACCTGGCCGCGCTGGACCGCCTGACCGCCGACCCGAACCAGCACCTCGCCGTCGCCGTGCGCGAGGGCCGCGTCGTCGGCACTCTCCAGCTCACCGTCGTTCCGGGGCTGTCCCGCAAGGGCGCCACCCGCTCGATCATCGAGGCTGTACGCATCCACGCGGACGAGCGGGGTAGCGGCCTGGGCACACAGCTCATCGAGTGGGCGATCGCCGAATCGCGCCGCCAGGGCTGCCAGTTGGTTCAGCTGACCTCTGACATCACTCGCACCGACGCCCACCGGTTCTACGAGCGGCTCGGCTTCACCGCCTCACACGTGGGCTTCAAGCTCCCGCTCTGAAGAGAGCGAGGCATCCTGCCGGCAGCGGGAGGCGACATGTTTCACGTGAAACACGACGCCTCCCCGGCTGTGGCGGCTAGCGGATCCCCCGCCACCCCTCCGGGTCCACCCCGCCCGGCACGGAACCGCTCTCGTCGTACGGCTGACGCGTGAAGACGAACGATCCGAGGTCCAGGTGGGTCAGGGACCCGTCCGGGCGCCGTACGGGCCGTAGGAGCTCTCCAGCGTAGTAGCCCTCCAGCCCGGTCCAGGTGCCGTCGCCGTTGGCCCGGAAACGCGAACGGCGGCCGCTACCCGCCAGCGGCTCCAGCGAGGCCCCGCCATCAGCGGTCAGCCGCAGGGCGAAACCGTACGTGCCCCAGTACCACTGACCCGCCAACTCCAGTGTCTCGGCGTCGATTTCAGGCATCGGGCGCCATGGCTCGGGAATCCGCGGCTCGGCCTCGGCGACGATCCGGACGAGATCGGCGCCCACCGATGACACCAGGGGACCCGAGGTGCAGTTGGCCAGCACGACGGCCGCGACGTCGTCGGCCAGGCTGATGCTGAGGTTCGCCAGGAAGCCGGGCAGCGATCCGGAATGGCCGACGAGCAGCCGGCCATCGCGGCGCTGGACCTGTAGGCCCAGACCGTAGGCGGAGCCGTCCACGACATCGGCCGCCTCGGCCGGTGCCGCTGGGGTCCGCATCTCGCGTACGGACTCCGCGCTCAGAACCCGGTCGTCTCCGTTGGCCAGGAAGACGGCGAACCGCGCCAAGTCGCCGGTGGTGGACCAGAGTTGACCGGCCGGTGCCATGCGGCCGAGGTCCTCGACCGGTTCCGGCAACAGCGCGTCGGCCCACGGATGCACCGCCCAGCCACCCGCGTGCGGCGCCTGCGGCTGAGCACTCGTACGGTCGAGGCCCAGAGGTTCGAGCACTTCCCGCCGGAGTACGTCCTCCCACGGGGCACCGCGCAGTTCCTCGACGAGCGCGCCCAACACCGTGTAGCCGGGGTTCGAATAGTGGAACCGGCGGCCGACCGGATGCAGCAGAGGCTGTTCACCCAGCACATCGCGGAGTTCCGGACGCAGGGAACCCGGTGTCCGCTCCCACCAGGGCGCGGGCGATTCAGCCGCCAACCCGCTTGTGTGCGCGAGCAGTTGGGCGATGGTGGCCTCCCCCGCGCCGGTGCCCGGCAGATGCTTCTCCAGCGGGTCACCGAGGTCGAGGACGCCCTCGTCGCGCAGTCGCAGCACCAGGACGGCGGTGAACGTCTTGGTGATCGAGCCGATCCGGTACTGCACGTTCTCGTCCGGCCCGTGCCCGTCCACCGAGGTCCGCGCGCCGTGCCACACGGCCCGCCCGCCCCGCACCACCGTCGCGACCAACGACGGCGCCCGCCCCTCGGCCTGGGCCACGGCGATCCGATGCAACAGCGCCCGGCGCGTACCGGGAAGCAAGTCGTCCTGAGATGTCGTCATGCCCCCAGTCCATCCGGCGGGACGGCCGTACGTCGAGCACATTTCTCGGGACACGGCACCGGAGCGGCCGCCAGCAGTCGCCCGGTCAGGTCTGCGCCATGTCCACGAAGCGCGAGTAGTGGCCCTGGAAGGCGACGGTGATCGTCGCCGTCGGGCCGTTACGGTGCTTGCCCACGATGATGTCTGCCTCGCCCGCGCGCGGCGACTCCTTCTCGTACGCGTCCTCGCGGTGCAGCAGGATGACCATGTCCGCGTCCTGCTCGATGGAACCGGACTCACGCAGGTCGGACACCATCGGCTTCTTGTCCGTGCGCTGCTCGGGACCACGGTTCAGCTGCGAGAGCGCGATCACCGGGACCTCCAGCTCCTTGGCCAGGAGCTTGAGGTTTCGGGACATGTCCGAGACCTCCTGCTGACGGCTCTCCTGTCGCTTGGAGCCACCGGCCTGCATCAGCTGCAGATAGTCGATGATCACCAGCTTGATGTCGCTGCGCTGCTTGAGCCGACGGCACTTCGCGCGGATCTCCATCATCGACAGGTTCGGGGAGTCGTCGATGTAGAGCGGCGCGGACGACACCTCGGGCATCCGGCGCGCCAGCCGCGTCCAGTCCTCGTCGGTCATGGTGCCGGAGCGCATGTGGTGCAGGGCGACTCGGGCTTCGGCGGACAGCAGGCGCATCGCGATCTCGTTGCGCCCCATTTCGAGGGAGAAGATGACGCTCGGGAGGTTGTTCTTGATCGACGCCGCGCGAGCGAAGTCGAGCGCGAGTGTGGACTTGCCCATGGCGGGGCGGGCCGCGATGACGATCATCTGGCCCGGGTGCAGACCGTTGGTGAGCGAGTCGAGGTCGGTGAACCCGGTGGGCACACCCGTCATCTCGCCGCTGCGCGAGCCGATCGCCTCGATCTCGTCGAGCGCGCCCTCCATGATGTCGCCGAGCGGAAGGTAGTCCTCGCTGGTCCGCTGCTCGGTGACCGCGTAGATCTCGGCCTGGGCCCGGTTGACGATCTCGTCGACGTCGTCGTCGGCCGCGTATCCCATCTGGGTGATGCGGGTGCCGGCCTCGACCAGGCGGCGCAGGACGGCGCGCTCGTGGACGATCTCCGCGTAGTACTCGGCGTTCGCCGCCGTGGGAACGGTCTGGACGAGCGTGTGCAGATACGATGCGCCGCCGACCTTGTTGATCTCACCGCGCTTGGTGAGTTCGGCGGCGATGGTGATCGGGTCGGCCGGCTCGCCCTTGGCGTAGACGTCGAGGATCGCCTGGTAGATCGTCTCGTGCGCGGGCTTGTAGAAGTCGTGGCCCTTGAGGACCTCGACGACGTCGGCGATGGCGTCCTTGGACAGGAGCATGCCGCCGAGCACGGACTGCTCGGCATCGAGGTCCTGCGGCGGCACGCGTTCGAAGGCCGAACCCGCGCCCTCCCACTCGCCGCCCTCCCTGCCGCGGTCGTGCTGCTCGTCCCGGCCGCGGCCTCCGTCACCGCGCCGTCGGGAAGCAGGCAGACGATCACTTGGACCGCTCTCGGCCCACGGGTCGTCCAAGGGCTCGGAAATACTCACCGAGCCACCTCCTCCCGTCCGCCGAGCGGACCTCGCCGTGCCCCTTATTTCTACGGCACGGCACTGACAAATGAAGCGCCCAACTCCGGTACGGGCGCGTCGGTTTTGTGATGTTTCTCAGGCCGACGGACGGAGCGGGCGCCGGTCCACCGTAGGCCCGCGGGCACCGTCAGCCAATCTGGTTATCCACAGGCCATGTGGACGACGGCCCGGATGCTGTGGAGAACCCGCCAAAACCTGTGCACGACCCGGTGGACAGCCCTGTGAACAAGACCTCGCCACTTCCATAGCAACTGCTCTGACCTGCATCTTTCCCATCCACCGGCTGTGCAGAAGAAAAACTTTCCACATCGGACCAAGATCGCTTCGAACAGTGCGCGAGAGGACACGAGGCGAGATCAGAGGTAAGGGTCACAAAGCAATTGCATCTCTTACCTGTGGACGATTAGATTAGTGCTCATGACACAGGCTCCCGCGGCCACCAAGGCCACCCGACGACAGCACGACCGAGAGATCGTCACGCTGGCCGTCCCGGCCTTCGGCGCACTCGTCGCCGAGCCCCTTTTCGTCATGGCCGACAGCGCGATCGTCGGCCATCTCGGCACGGCACAACTCGCCGGACTCGGAGTGGCATCCGCCCTCCTGACGACAGCCGTGAGCGTCTTCGTCTTCCTCGCCTACGCCACCACAGCGGCGGTAGCCCGACGCGTCGGCGCGGGTGACCTCCAAGCCGCCATCCGCCAGGGCATGGACGGCATCTGGCTCGCTCTGCTGATCGGCGCCACCGTCATAGCCGTCGTCCTCCCTTCGGCACCCGCTCTCGTCGACCTCTTCGGCGCCTCGGACACCGCCGCCCCCTACGCGACGACCTATCTGCGGATCTCCTCCATCGGCATACCGGCCATGCTGATCGTCCTCGCC
Organism: Streptomyces colwelliae; assembly: GCF_048158785.1. Lineage (NCBI taxonomy): Bacteria > Bacillati > Actinomycetota > Actinomycetes > Kitasatosporales > Streptomycetaceae > Streptomyces > Streptomyces colwelliae. The sequence continues at coordinate 9,275 of NZ_JBLTJC010000119.1, forward strand.
GCCACCGGAGTCCTCCGCGGACTACAGAACACCAAGACACCGCTCTACGTCGCCATCTCAGGCTTCGTCGCCAACGGCGTCCTCAACGTAGGGCTCGTCTACGGCGCCGACCTCGGCATCGCCGGTTCCGCCTGGGGCACCGTCATCGCCCAGTGGGGCATGGCTGCCGTGTATCTCGTCGTGGTCATCCGCGGAGCCCGCCGGCACGGCGCCTCCCTCAGCCCGGACATCTCAGGGATACGGGCCTCAGCCCAGGCCGGCGCGCCTCTCCTCGTGCGCACGCTCTCCCTGAGAGCGATCCTCCTGATCGCCACGGCTGTCGCGGCCCGCCTCGGGGACGCCGACATCGCCGCGCACCAGATCATCCTGTCCCTGTGGTCTCTGCTGGCCATGGCGCTCGACGCCATCGCGATCGCGGGCCAGGCCATCATCGGCCGTTACCTCGGTGCGGACGATCCCACGGGTGCCCGCGCCGCATGCCGTCGCATGGTGCAGTGGGGGATCGCCGTCGGAGTGGTGCTCGGTCTCCTCGTGATCCTGTCCCGCCCGCTTTTCCTCCCCCTGTTCACCAGTGACCCCATCGTCAAGGACACCGCCCTCCCCGCCTTGATCATGGTGGCGCTCTCACAGCCGATCTGCGGTGTCGTCTTCGTCCTGGACGGGGTACTGATGGGCGCGGGAGACGGGCCCTATCTCGCAGGCGCGATGGTGGTGACCCTGGCCGTCTTCGCTCCAGTGGCCCTGCTCATACCGATCCTCGGCGCCGGACTGACCGCGCTCTGGGGAGCGATGACCCTGATGATGACGGTGCGCATGCTGACGCTCCTGCTGCGCGCCCGTTCGGGGCGCTGGGTCGTCACGGGCGCGACCCGCTGATCGTTTCACGTGAAACACCGCGCACTGTCATGTTTCACGTGAAACATGAGCGCCGTAGCGCCGCACCGAACGCAACACACGGGCCACGCGCGCATGTCCCATCCCGGAACACAGCAGACCCGGAACACGGCAGAGGGGCCGCACCCCAACGGGTGCGGCCCCTCTCTCAGCTATGCCGAGTGCAGCGATCAGGCTGCGATGACCTCAATGTTGACCTTGGCGGCAACCTCGGGGTGCAGACGCACGGACGTCTCGTGGGCGCCCAGGGTCTTGATCGGGGCAGACAGCTCGATACGACGCTTGTCGACCTCGGGGCCACCGGAAGCCTTGATCGCGGAAGCGATGTCGGCCGGGGTGACGGAACCGAAGAGACGACCGGCGTCGCCGGAGCGGACGGCCAGACGAACCTTGACGCCCTCGAGCTGGGCCTTCACGGAGTTGGCCTGCTCGATGGTCTGGATCTCGTGGATCTTGCGAGCACGACGGATCTGCTCGACGTCCTTCTCGCCACCCTTGGTCCAGCGGATAGCGAACTTCCGCGGGATCAGGTAATTGCGAGCGTAACCGTCCTTGACGTCGACGACGTCGCCCGCGGCACCGAGGCCGGAGACCTCGTGGGTGAGGATGATCTTCATTAGTCGGTCACCCTTCCCTTATCGCGCGGTGGAGGTGTAGGGCAGCAGCGCCATCTCACGGCTGTTCTTCACAGCCGTGGCGACGTCACGCTGGTGCTGCGTGCAGTTGCCGGTAACGCGGCGGGCACGGATCTTGCCGCGGTCGGAAATGAACTTCCGCAGCATGTTCGTGTCCTTGTAGTCCACGTACTGGACCTTGTCCTTGCAGAATGCGCAGACCTTCTTCTTCGGCTTGCGCACAGGCGGCTTCGCCATGGTGTATCTCCTGTGTGATCAAGAAGTGTGGGTACGACCCACCCTCGGCCCGAAGGCCTAGAAGGGGGGTTCGTCCGAGTAGCCGCCGCCACCGCCGCCACCGCTGGCGCCGCCGGAGCTTCCACCCCAGCCGCCACCGCCGCCGCCGCCCTGGTTTCCACCGGCAGGAGCGCCGGTGGCCCACGGGTCGTCGGCGGGAGCGCCGCCGGCCGGCTGACCGCCGCCGGAGTTTCCACCCCAGCCGCCGCCACCCTGACCGCCACCGCCGAAGCCGCCGCCCTGGCCACCGCGAGCGCCACCGGCGGTCTTGGTGACCTTGGCCGTGGCACTGCGCAGGCTGGCGCCGACTTCTTCGACGTCCAGTTCGTAGACCGTGCGCTTGACGCCCTCACGGTCCTCGTAGGACCGCTGCTTCAGCCGGCCCTGCACGATGACGCGCATGCCTCGCTGGAGCGATTCGGCGACGTTCTCCGCCGCCTGACGCCAGACCGAGCAGGTGAGGAAGAGGCTTTCGCCGTCCTTCCACTCGTTCGTCTGGCGGTCGAAGGTGCGGGGAGTGGACGCGACACGGAACTTCGCGACCGCCGCACCGGACGGGGTGAAGCGCAGCTCGGGGTCGTCGACAAGATTGCCGACGACCGTGATGACGGTCTCGCCTGCCATGGGGGAACCTCTCGGCGGGTTTGCTGCTGGCTGCTTGGTGCTGCTACTCGAATCCCGAGATCAGCTGAGCTAGATGCTCAGTGGGTCTCGGGGCGGAGGACCTTGGTCCGGAGGACCGACTCGTTCAGGTTCATCTGGCGGTCGAGCTCCTTGACGACCGCAGGCTCGGCCTGCAGGTCGATGACCGAGTAGATGCCCTCGGGCTTCTTCTTGATCTCGTACGAGAGACGACGACGGCCCCAGGTGTCGACCTTCTCGACCTTTCCGTTGCCCTCACGGACGACGGAGAGGAAGTTCTCGATCAGGGGGGAGACAGCGCGCTCCTCCAGATCGGGGTCGAGGATGACCATCACCTCGTAGTGACGCATGTAGAACCCACCTCCTTTGGACTCAGCGGCCACGGTCGATCCGTGGCAGGAGGGTTGTGATGCGTAAGCAACAGTGTGTGCCAGTAAAACAGCCGCAACTGACATCGGGTGCCCCTCGCGGGGATTCCGAGTCGTGGCATGGGCAGACACCAGTGCAGAGGGTACAGAGTACCCGCACACCGGCTTCCGGTTGAAATCCGGTGGCGGAGAGCGTCAATCTGTACACATCGGGTGCGTCCGGCGCGACGATGCGCCGCCTTCCGCAGGAGGTGCCACATGGCACAGGCATTGCGACCCAACACCGCCGGTTCTCTTTTCGCCACAGACGGCAAGCCTCATCCGCTCCAGGACACGCTGCTCGCGGTGACCGTGGTGCTCGGGCTGACCGCGTTCATCACGGGGTTCTTCCACAACCTGCATCTGCTCAGCTCATGGGCCGGCCTCGTGGGGATCCTCACCGGCGCCTACGGGCAGTGGATCTCCGAGACGACGAGGGAGCGCTTCGGCCTGATCCTGGGTCTCGGTGCCGCGGGTGTCGGATTCTTCCTCGGCATGGCGCACGGCGGTCTGTTCGGCGGGGTCATCAACTGACGCGCCGGACGCCGTAGTCCGAACTCCGCGTAAAACAGCACGGAACGCCTTGGCGGCCAACAGGCCGAGGCGAAGGTTGCATACGCCCAGTCGGGGCGCTCGCAAGGCGCAGTAGGCTTCGGCGCGAGAGCCGGAGCCCCTGTACCCATGGGGACACACCAGCCCGAGGAGCGCCCCGAATGAGCCTGACCCTGAGGACCATCAGCCGTGAGCAGCATCTGGCATTCATCCAGAGCCTGCCCTCGGCGAGCCACATGCAGGTCCCGGCATGGGCTGATGTGAAGGCGGAGTGGCGCTCCGAGAGCCTCGGCTGGTTCGACGAGCGGACCGGCGAGCTGGTCGGCGCGGGTCTGGTCCTCTACCGCCAACTCCCCAAGATCAAGCGCTACTTGGCCTATCTGCCCGAGGGTCCGGTCATCAACTGGTTCGCGCCGAATCTGGACGACTGGATCCAGCCGATGCTGGCCCACCTGAAGCACCAGGGCGCCTTCTCGGTGAAGATGGGCCCGCCGGTCATCATCCGGCGCTGGGAGGCCACCTCCATCAAGGCCGGCATCCAGAACCCTGACGTGAAGCGACTGCGGGACATCGAGGCCGACTTCATCGAACCGCGCGCCTTCGAGGTGGCCGACAAGCTGCGCCGTATGGGCTGGCAGCAGGGTGAGGACGGGGGCGCCGGCTTCGGCGACGTCCAGCCGCGCTACGTCTACCAGGTGCCGCTGGCGAACCGCTCCCTCGAAGATGTCCACAAGAACTTCAACCAGCTGTGGCGCCGCAACATCAAGAAGGCCGAGAAGGCCGGTGTCGAGGTCGTCCAGGGCGGTTACCACGACCTCGAGGAATGGCAGCGGCTGTACGAGATCACGGCGGTGCGCGACCACTTCAGGCCCCGCCCGCTGTCGTACTTCCAGCGCATGTGGACGGCCCTCAACACCGAGGACCCCAACCGGATGCGGCTGTACTTCGCCCGGCACGACGGGGTGAACCTGTCGGCGGCGACGATGCTCGTGGTCGGCGGACACGTCTGGTACTCCTACGGCGCCTCCGACAACATCGGGCGTGAGGTCCGGCCCTCGAACGCGATGCAGTGGCGGATGCTGTGTGACGCCTACGCGCTCGGCGCCACCGTCTACGACCTGCGCGGCATCTCCGACTCGCTGGACGAGACCGACCACCTCTTCGGTCTGATCCAGTTCAAGGTGGGCACCGGCGGGCAGGCAGCCGAGTACCTCGGCGAGTGGGACTTCCCGCTGAACAAGCTGCTCCACAAGGCGCTCGACATCTACATGTCGCGCCGCTGACCTCACGCACTTCGCTTCGATAACGTCGACAGCTTCCATACTTCTGGTACACCGCAGCCACCCGAAAGGTTCCAGGTCCGGCCATGGCGCTCACGCTCTCCGTCGACACCGCGCGCTGGCGGGCGCATCACAAGCACGTTGCCGGGCAGTTCCCCGGGCTCGTCCCGGTCTGCAAGGGCAACGGCTACGGCTTCGGGCACGAGCGGCTGGCGGAGGAGGCGACGCGGCTCGGCGCGGACGTCCTCGCCGTCGGCACGACGTACGAGGCCGCCCGGATCAAGGACTGGTTCGGCGGTGACCTGCTGGTGCTGACGCCGTACCGCCGCGGCGAGGAGCCCGTGCCGTTGCCGGACCGGGTCATCCGCTCGGTGTCGTCCATCGACGGTGTGTACGGACTGGTGGGCGCCCGTGTGGTCATCGAGGTGATGTCCTCGATGAAGCGTCACGGCGTCAGCGAGCAGGAACTGCCGCAGCTCCACTCGGCCATAGAGAACGTGCGCCTGGAGGGCTTCGCCATCCACCTCCCGTTGGACCGCACCGACGGCTCGGACGCCGTCGAGGAGGTCATCGGCTGGATGGACCGCCTGCGGGCCGCCCGGCTGCCGCTCCACACGATGTTCGTGAGCCATCTCAAGGCCGAGGAACTCGCCCGGCTGCAGCAGCAGTTCCCGCAGACCCGCTTCCGGGCCCGTATCGGCACCCGGCTGTGGCTGGGGGACCACGAGGCCACCGAGTACCGCGGGGCGGTCCTGGACGTCACCCGGGTCTCCAAGGGCGACCGCTTCGGCTACCGGCAGCAGAAGGCGGCCTCGGACGGCTACCTGGTGGTCGTCGCGGGCGGTACATCGCACGGGGTGGGCCTGGAGGCCCCCAAGGCGCTGCACGGCGTCATGCCGCGAGCCAAGGGCGTCGCCCGCGCCGGCCTCGCCACGGTCAACCGGAACCTTTCCCCGTTCGTCTGGGACGGCAAGCAGCGCTGGTTCGCCGAGCCGCCGCACATGCAGGTGTCGATCCTGTTCGTGCCGGTGGAGGCGGCCGAGCCGAAGGTCGGCGAGGAACTGGTGGCCCATCTGCGCCACACCACCACGCAGTTCGACCGCATCGTGGATCGCTGAGCACTTCCGGAACTGCAGAAAGGCCGTACACGGACCCCTCCGTGTACGGCCTTTCGCGTGCCCTGTCGGCGGCTGTTCGCTCAGAGCGAACGGTCGGCCGGTCCCTCGCTGCCCCACTCCACCTGCGGTCCGTCGAAGGGGGCCGCGTGCCGCCCCGGACGGGCCGAGGCCCCGAGGACGAAGACGTCCTCCGCCCTGTCAAGCACACCTCCCGAGGGGTCGTCGTCGCCCGCCAGGCGCACCACGTCCCGCTCCGGCATGAGGATGTCGCGCACGATCACGGCACACAGGTAGAGCGTGCCCAGGAGGTGCAGGCCGATGGCCCAGTGGTAGCCGTCGGTCGGCAGGCCCTTGTGGGCGTCTCCGCTGGTCGTGTACGCGAGGTACATCCAGATCCCCAGGAAGTACGCCACCTCGCACGCCTGCCAGATCAGGAAGTCCCGCCACTTCGGCCGGGCCAGCACAGCCAGGGGGACCAGCCACAGCACGTACTGCGGCGAGTAGACCTTGTTGGTCAGGATGAACGCCGCGACGATCAGGAAGGCCAGTTGGGCGAAGCGCGGCCGGCGCGGAGCGGTCATCGTGAGCGCCGCGATGCCTCCGCAGCACAGCAGCATCAGCAGGGTGGCGAACGTGTTGACGGTGTCGGTACTGAGCGGGTCGGTGGAGTTCTGGGCCAGGATCAGCCAGAAGGACCCGAAGTCGACGCCGCGTTCCTGACTGAACGTGTAGAACTTCGACCAGCCGTCGAAGGCGAAGAGCATCACCGGCAGGTTGACCGCCAGCCAGGCGACGGCAGTTCCTCCCAACGCCTTCCCGAAGTCCCGCCACTTGCCCGCGCGCCAGCACAACAGGAACAACGGGCCAAGGAGGAAGACGGGATACAGCTTGGCGGCCGTCGCAAGGCCCAACAGGACGCCGAACGCGAGGGAACGGCCCCGCGACCACATCAGCATCGCCGCAGCCGTCAGAGCGACCGCCAGCAGGTCCCAGTTGATGGTGGCGGTCAGCGCGAAGGCGGGCGCCAAGGCGACCAGCAGGCCGTCCCAGGGGCGGCGGGCGTGCGTGCGGCTGACGCATACGACGATGACGGCCGCGCACACCATCAGCATCCCGGCGTTGACCATCCAGTACCACTGTTCCTGGTGCTGGATGCTGCCGCTGCCCGGCGTGAGCCAGGCGGCCACCTCCATGAACACACCGGTCAGCACCGGGTATTCGAGGTACTGCATGTCGCCGGGCAGCTTGTCGAAGTACGGCACGAGCCCGTCGGCGAAACCGCGCCCCTGATAGAGGTGCGGGATGTCCGAGTAGCACGCGTGCGTGTACTGCGAGCTGGCCCCGAAGAACCAACCGCTGTTGTAGCAGGGCGCCTTCTGGACCAGCCCGAGGGCGAAGACACCGATCGCCACCAACGCGACGACCCGTACGGGAGTCCACCAGGACGTCCCCAGGAGAGCACGTCGGCCGATGGGGCCACCGATCAGTTCACTACCGGCGGCGGAGACCTGGTCGTCCTTGGTCGGCCGTACCGGATCCGGCTCGTGCACGCTCGTGGGCGTCAGTTCTGCACTGGGCATGGGGCACATCCTGCCGTACGCACCTAGGAGTACGCCGAGGGCCGCCGCACCTCGTGGATGCGACGGCCCTCGTTTCACGTGAAACATCCAATGAAGGGTGTTTCACGTGAAACACCCTTCATTGGCGATATGGCAGCTAACCGGTTGAGCCTCCGAAGATGCCCCCATTGGCGTTGCCTCTACTGGTGCCGCTGGATTCCGTAGCAGTGGCCGTGTCCGTCGGCGTGGACGTCGCGCCTCCATCGGTGCCACCGTCGTCGCTGCACTGCCAGCTGAACTGGCATGACTCGGTCGCGGAAGGTGTCGTGCTCGGTGTCTCGCTGGGCGTTTCACTCGGCGTCTCGCTGGGCGTCTCGCTCGGCGTCACCACGGGCGTCGGAGTGGGCGTCGGAGCGCCGTCCTCGTTCGACACCTTGTCGATCTTGGTGGCGTCCGGGAAGCCGGGGTCGGACTTCCCCTTCAGCGCGGCCTCCATGTACTCGGTCCACACAGCGGTCGGGATGTCACCACCGTGGATGGACGCCACGCCTGCCGTGCCGTTCATGGAGAGCAGTTGGGCGTCCTTGGGGTTCTCCCTGAACATCGCGATCGACGTCGAGAGCTGCTGGGTGTAGCCGACGAACCAGGCCGACTTGTTGCTGTCGGTGGTACCGGTCTTGCCGGCTGCCGAGCGGCCCAGAACCTTCGCGTTCTCGGCAGTACCGTTCTGGATGACGTTCTCCAGGGTGTTCGTGACGTTGTTCGCCACGTTCTCCGGCATCGCCTGCTTCACGGCCGGCTTGGTGAAGCCGGTGACCGGCTGTCCACCCTCCTTCACGGCCGTCACCGAGTACGGGTCCGCCTGCTTGCCGGACGCGGCGAACGTTGCGTACGCGTCGGCCATCCGGATCGCGCTGGGGGTCGAGGTACCGATGGCGAAGGACGGGTTCAGCGTGGCGAAACTGTCGTCCAGTATCCCGGACGCCTTGGCGACGTCCCGCACCTTCGTGTTCCCCACATCCATGCCCAACTGCACGAACGGCGTGTTGATGGACTGCTCCATCGCCTTGCGCAGCGTGATGTAACCCCAGGGGTATTTGCTCTCGTTGTTCTGGTAGAAGATCGAGTTGTCCTTGTTCAGGACATACGTGCCGTCCTGGTTTCTGACCTTGAGATGGTCGTCGCCGTTGTACTTGCTGAGCGGCGAGATACCGACGCCGTCCGTCTTGTACGTGCCGTACTCCATGGCGGCGGCGAGCACGAACGGCTTCCAGGTCGAACCCACCGGGACACCCGAGGTGTCGGCGTTGTTCGTGAAGTGGCCGTTCTCGTAACCGTCGCCGCCGTAGAGGGCGACGATCGCGCCATCCTTGGGCACCACCGACGCCGCACCAAACTGGACGTACTTGTCCAGATCACGCTTCTTCGGATCGATGCGTTCCTTCTGGATCTTCTTGACGGCCGCGCTCAGTTCATTGACCTTGTCCTTCTGGAAGGTCGTGTAGATCTGGTAGCCGCCCTGGTCGAACTCGGTCTGCGAGATGTTCGAGTGGTTCAGGACGTACTTCTTGGCCGTGTCCACCAGGTAGCTGATCTGGCCGGTCATGCCCTTGGTCGCCTTGAGCCCCTGGGGCATCGGGTACTTCTTGATGGCGGTCTGGTACTCGGCGTCCGTGATGCGCTTGTCGTCGTGCATCTGCTCGAGGATCCAGGCCCAACGAGCCTCGGAGCGCTTGCGGTTGGCAGCGGAAGTCGCCGCGGGGTCGATGTTCGTGGCGCCGATCGGGTCGTAGTACGTCGGACCCTTCAACAAGGCCGCCAGGAAGGCGCACTGGCTCGGCGTCAGCTTGACCGCGTCCACGCCGTAGTAGGTCTGTGCGGCGGCCTGTATGCCATAGGCGCCGCGGCCGTAGTACGAGGTGTTCAGGTAGCCCTGCAGGACCTGCTGCTTGCTGAGCTGCGTGCCCACCTTGATGGAGATGAACATCTCCTTGAACTTGCGGGTGACCGTCTGTTCCTGGTTCAGGTAGGTGTTCTTGACGAACTGCTGGGTGATCGTCGAGCCACCTTGCGTCTGGCCGCCCTTGGCCATGTTGGCCAGGGCCCGGGCGATGCCCATGGGGTCGACGCCCGAGTCCGTGTAGAAGCTCTTGTTCTCGGCCGAGATCACCGACCACTGCATGGCTTCGGGGATCTGGGCGATGGTGATGTTCTGACGGTTCGCCCCGGTGCCCGTGGCGACCATCTGGTCGCCGTTGGACCAGTAGTAGACGTTGTTCTGCGACTTGGCCGCGGTGTTCTCGCTGGGGATGCCGACCATGGCGTAGCCGACGCCGACCGCGGCCACCAGGCTGCCGAAGAAGAACAGACACAGGCCGGAGACAAGCCTCCAGGAGGGCATCCAGCGGCGCCATCCGTACTTGTCGAAGCGCGGATAGTCGATGAACCGCTTCTTGCCGGGCGCAGGAGCGCGTCCTCTGCCCCGGCCGGGCCCGTTCGGGCCGCCGGGGCCTTGGCCGGCGGGCTCTCTGCGACGGCCGCCGCCTCTCTGGGCAGCCCGACGTGCTTCGGCGCGGCTGCCGTACTGGCGCTCTTCACCCCCCGACTCTGCGGGGTTCGACCCATAGGAGTCGGAGGGAGACCCGGTGGTGGCGCCTCGCGGTGCCGCGCGGCGGCCGGAGGTCGGTCCGGACTGGCCGCGTCGGGCCGCGGCACGTCCGCCTCCCTGCGGCTGCGGCGGTTTGCGACGGTGCTCGCTCATCGAACGATTACTCCTCGGGCAGGCGCATCCGTGCGCGCCTGGAAACGGCGGCTGGTTTCCGGTCCCCCCGAAGTACGGATGTGGTCGGTTCTGCATTCACCCGTACCGCACCGGGGACGATGACGCCCCCACGCGTCACTTGGTTCCCGGTGGTGTGCATGCCGCACAGACTACGCACCGTCAAAACCTGCTTAGCCCCGAAGTTCACCCCAAATCAGGCAACTTGATTCCAACTAATCAGTGATGTGACGCCGCTCACCATCTCCCCACTTGTCGCATCCGGAAGGCCGTTCTATCGTCTGGATGTATCGAGTCGATACATCAGCTCGGCATAAAGGCCGTCACGGTCGGACCGCGGACAGGAAGGGGCGACGATGAGCCGACGCTCAGGCATCCTCGAGTTCGCCATCCTCGGCCTGCTCCGCGAATCCCCGATGCACGGCTATGAGCTGCGCAAACGACTCAATACGTCACTGGGTGTGTTCCGTGCGTTCAGCTACGGGACGCTCTACCCCTGCCTCAAGACGCTGGTCGCCAACGGCTGGTTGATCGAGGAGACGGGGAACACCCCCGAGGACGCCCTTACCGCCACCCTCGCGGGACGTCGCGCCAAGATCGTCTACCGGTTGACGGCGGAAGGTAAGGAGCACTTCGAGGAACTGCTCTCGCAGACGGGGCCCGACGCGTACGAGGACGAACATTTCGCCGCTCGTTTCGCCTTCTTCGGGCAGACGTCACGCGACGTACGCATGCGCGTACTGGAGGGTCGCCGCAGCCGGCTGGAGGAGCGCCTCGACAAGATGCGCACCTCCTTGGCGCGGACCCGGGAGCGCCTCGACGACTACACGCTTGAGCTGCAGCGCCACGGAATGGAGTCCGTGGAGCGCGAAGTGCGCTGGCTGAACGAGCTCATCGAGAGCGAGCGAGCCGGACGGGACCTCAAGGGTCCCGCCTCCGGAGGCTCCGCTCAGCAGGACAGCACATCTGGGGAGTCGGGCGGCCTGCCCCGGCTCGGGGGCGCCACCCCCGGGCCGGATCCGTCCGACGAAACCACCACATGAGGTCCAGTCAGGGCCTCACCTCGCACACACAGGGAGCAACCGGAATGGGTTCGGTTCGCGTAGCCATCGTCGGCGTGGGCAACTGCGCCGCCTCACTGGTACAGGGCGTCGAGTACTACAAGGACGCCGACCCGGCGGCCAAGGTGCCCGGTCTGATGCACGTCCAGTTCGGCGAATACCACGTCGGTGACGTCGAGTTCGTCGCAGCGTTCGACGTCGACGCGAAGAAGGTCGGCCTCGACCTCTCCGACGCCATCGGTGCCAGTGAGAACAACACCATCAAGATCTGCGACGTCCCGAACAAGGGCGTCACGGTCCAGCGCGGTCACACCCTCGACGGCCTGGGCAAGTACTACCGCATGACGATCGAGGAGTCCGACGAGACCCCGGTCGACGTGGTCCAGATCCTCAAGGACAAGCAGGTCGACGTCCTGATCTGCTACCTGCCCGTCGGTTCCGAGGACGCGGCGAAGTTCTACGCCCAGTGCGCCATCGACGCCAAGGTCGCCTTCGTCAACGCCCTCCCGGTCTTCATCGCCGGCACCAAGGAGTGGGCGGACAAGTTCACCGAGGCCGGTGTCCCGATCGTCGGCGACGACATCAAGTCGCAGGTCGGCGCCACCATCACGCACCGCGTGATGGCGAAGCTGTTCGAGGACCGCGGTGTCCGTCTCGAGCGCACGATGCAGCTCAACGTCGGCGGCAACATGGACTTCAAGAACATGCTGGAGCGCGACCGCCTGGAGTCCAAGAAGATCTCGAAGACGCAGGCCGTCACCTCGCAGATCCCGGATCGCGACCTGGGCGAGAAGAACGTCCACATCGGCCCGTCGGACTACGTCCAGTGGCTCGACGACCGCAAGTGGGCCTACGTCCGCCTCGAGGGCCGCGCGTTCGGTGACGTCCCGCTGAACCTGGAGTACAAGCTCGAGGTCTGGGACTCCCCGAACTCGGCAGGTGTCATCATCGACGCCCTGCGCGCCGCGAAGATCGCCAAGGACCGCGGCATCGGCGGCCCGATCCTCTCCGCGTCAAGCTACTTCATGAAGTCCCCGCCGGTCCAGTACTTCGACGACGAGGCCTACGCCAACGTCGAGAAGTTCATCAAGGGCGAGGTCGAGCGCTAGGACCCGTCACCGGTCCGTTCGTCGAGGGTCCCCCGGCATTCCGCCCGGGGACCCTCCTCGTATGTGAGGCTGTGCCCATGGCCGTCGTCCGTGACCTGCGCATCCTCCTGCGCTTCCAGGGCTTCCGGCGCCTGCTCGCCGTACGCCTGCTCTCCCAGGGCGCGGACGGCGTCTACCAGGTCGCACTAGCCGCCTACGTCGTCTTCTCCCCGGAGAAACAGACCTCGGCCGCCGCGATCGCCTCCGCGATGGCGATCCTGCTCCTCCCGTACTCCCTCATCGGCCCCTTCGCCGGCGTCCTCCTGGACCGCTGGCGCCGCCGCCAGGTCTTCCTCTACGGCAACCTGCTCCGCGCCCTGCTGGCCGCCGCCACCGCCGTCCTGATGCTGAGCCACGTCCCGGACTGGCTCTTCTACGTCTCCGCCCTGTGCGTCACCGCGGTCAACCGCTTCGTCCTCGCCGGCCTGTCCGCCGCCCTCCCGCGCGTGGTCGACGACGAACGCCTGGTCGTCGCCAACTCCCTTTCTCCCACGGCTGGAACACTGGCGGCGACCTTGGGCGGCGGCCTCGCCTTCCTCGTACGGCTGCTGGCCGCGGACACCGACGCCGCGGTAGTACTCCTGGGAGCGGCCCTCTATCTGTGCGCGGCTCTCACGTCCTTGCGCATGGCCCCCGAACTCTTCGGCCCCGACCGCGCCTTGACCCACCCCCGCCTCGCCACAGCACTCGCCGGCACCGCCCGGGACCTGACAGCGGCGGTACGCCATCTCGCCGCGCCGCAGCGCCGAGAGGCGGTCTGGGCGCTCGCCGCGATGACCCTGATGCGCTTCTGCTACGGCGCCCTGACGGTCCTGCTGCTGATGCTCTGCCGGTACGCCCTCTCCTCGACCCCGGACGACGGACTACGCCTGCTGGGGCTGGCGTTGGGGGTGTCCGGCGCCGGCTTCTTCGTGGCGGCCGTGGTGACACCCTGGGCCGCGGGCCGGCTCGGCCCCGGCCGCTGGATCGCCGTGTGCGCCGCGGGCGCCGCGCTCCTGGAACCGGCCCTCGGCCTCCCGTTCACCACCGCCCCCATGCTGGCGGCGGCCTTCGTCCTGGGCCTGACCACACAGGGCGCGAAGATCGCCACGGACACGATCGTGCAGTTCTCCGTCGACGACGGCTTCCGCGGCCGCATCTTCTCCGTCTACGACGTGCTCTTCAACGTCGCTTTCGTCGGCGCCGCCGCGATGGCTGCCCTGATGCTGCCCCCTGACGGCCGCTCAGCGGTGCTGGTGGTCACCGTGGCCGTTGTCTACGGAGCGGTTGCTGTGACTATGGCCCACTTTGAGCGCCGGAAAGTGTCACATCACTGACACGGAGTCGTCCTGGGGCACAGCGGTGTCAGTGGCGGCAGGTAGCTTACGGGCGTCTTATTTCGCATCATGCCGCACGCCGGACCAAGGGTCACGCCGTGCCATGCGTCCACGTTCCAGGGGGGACCTCAGTGACAACTCCGCCGCCTCAGGGCCCGAACCCATACACCCAGGGCCCGAACCCCTACGCCCAGGACCAGCAGCCGTACGGCCAGCCTCAGGCTCCGGCACCGTATCCGCCGCAGGCCCAGGCCCAGACCCCGTACCCGCCCCAGGCACAGGCTCCGTACCCGCCCCAGGGCGGCTACCCGCAGCAGCCCGGCCAGCCCGGCTTCCCGCCCCAGGGCGCGGGCCCGTTCGCTCCGGCTCCGCCGCAGCCCAGGCGCCGGTTCAGCCCCAAGCTGATCCGGCTCGCCGTCGTCATCGTGATAGGTATCGGCGCAGTCGTTTACGGCGTCATATCGAGTCAGGACGACGCCGACACCGCAAAGGTCGGCGACTGCATGCACCGCGGCAGCACCAGCGACACCAACCCGGACCTTGAGGTCGTGAAGTGCAGCGACTCGAAGGCCCAGTACACGGTGCTCGCCAAGATCAGCGGCACGTACTCCGAGTCGGAGGCCGACGCCAAGTGCACAGCGGCCGCGAAGGACTTCCAGTACTCGTACACCGAGAGCGGTGACGGCAGTAACTTCCTGCTCTGCCTGAAGGACTACAAGAAGTAGGGCAGTTGCGGCGCGGGGCGGTGTCTCATGTTTCACGTGAAACACCGCCCCTGATGCTGTCCCGGCGTCATGTTTCACGTGAAACATGACGCCGTTCCACGACCTCAGCTCTCCAAGGCCCACCACTCCTTGAGTGCGGCCACGGCCGCCTCATGCTCCATCGGCCCGTTCTCCAGCCGCAGTTCGAGCAGGAACTTGTAGGCGCGACCGATGACCGGCCCGGGCGTGACACCCAGGATCTCCATGATCTGGTTGCCGTCGAGGTCGGGGCGGATCGAGTCCAGCTCCTCCTGCTCCTGAAGCTGGGCGATGCGATCCTCCAGACCGTCGTACGCACGGGACAGCGCGGCGGCCCTGCGCTTGTTCCGTGTGGTGCAGTCCGAGCGGGTCAGCTTGTGGAGGCGGTCGAGCAGCGGGCCGGCGTCACGGACGTAGCGGCGGACGGCGGAGTCGGTCCACTCACCGGTGCCGTAGCCGTGGAACCGCAGGTGGAGTTCGACGAGACGCGAGACGTCCTTCACCAGGTCGTTCGAGTACTTGAGCGCCAGCATGCGTTTCTTGGTCATCTTCGCGCCGACCACCTCGTGGTGGTGGAACGAGACCCGGCCGTCGTTCTCGAAACGGCGGGTGCGCGGCTTGCCGATGTCGTGCAGCAGGGCGGCCAGGCGGAGGATCAGGTCGGGACCGTTCTCCTCCAGCTCGATCGCCTGCTCCAGAACGATCAGCGTGTGTTCGTAGACGTCCTTGTGCCGGTGGTGCTCGTCGCTCTCCAGGCGGAGGGCGGGAAGCTCGGGCAGGACGTGGTCCGCGAGCCCGGTGTCGACCAGCAGGGCCAGCCCCTTGCGAGGGTGCGCGGAGAGGATCAGCTTGTTCAGCTCGTCCCGCACCCGCTCGGCCGAGACGATCTCGATCCGCCCGGACATCTCCGTCATCGCCGCGACGACCTCGGGAGCGACCTCGAAGTCGAGCTGCGCGGCGAAGCGTGCCGCCCGCATCATCCGCAGGGGATCGTCCGAGAAGGACGCCTCGGGAGTGCCGGGGGTCCGCAGCACCCGGGCCTCGAGGTCGTCCAGGCCGCCGTGCGGGTCGATGAACTCCTTCTCCGGGAGCGCGACAGCCATCGCGTTCACCGTGAAGTCGCGCCGGACGAGGTCCTCCTCGATGGAGTCGCCGTACGACACCTCGGGCTTGCGAGAGGTTCGGTCGTACGCCTCCGACCGATAGGTGGTCACCTCGATCTGGTAGCCGTCTTTCTGTGCCCCCACGGTGCCGAAGGCGATCCCGACCTCCCACACGGCGTCCGCCCACGGCCTGACGATCTTCAGTACGTCCTCGGGGCGTGCGTCCGTGGTGAAGTCCAGGTCGTTGCCGAGCCGCTCGAGCAGCGCGTCCCGGACCGACCCGCCGACCAGGGCGAGAGAGAACCCGGCCTCCTGGAAGCGGCGGGCGAGGTCGTCGGCGACGGGAGCCACCCGCAGCAGCTCGCTCACCGCGCGGTGCTGCACCTGGCTCAGGGCACTGGGGTTGTCTTCGTTGGCGTTCGGCACAACAGAAAAGGGTACGTGGCCCCGGCCACCGCGAGCGCCTCCATTAAATGTGCCCCACGGACACGTCGGCCGATACCCGCGCAAGCGCTGCCCTTGCGACGTACATGAGCGCTCCCGTTTATAAGGTCACATACAGGACGGTCCGGCGTTGTTCTCCGATCTTGTGGAGCAGTCCGCGGCACTTCCCCTCAGCGCGCATCGTTACCATGCGTGGACGCACATTGCGACGACCACTGACGATGACGAGGGACGGGCGAGCGCGTGGCCGAGGCGGCAGACTTCCAGGGGACGTGTCCCTCACCTGCCCGCCGGTGGCTGCGGCGCACCGGCGCACTGCTCGCCGGGGCGCCTCTGCTGGCCGGCCTCCTCCAGTTGTCCGCTGTCACGCCCGCCGGTGCGGACGAGCAGACGTCCGCGCGGGCCGCCTCCGGCTCGCAGACGGTGTCGGTCTCCGTGGACACGCTCAGCCCCAGCATCCCCACGGACGGGGACACCCTGACCATCTCCGGGACGGTGACCAACAAGGGCAAGCAGACGGTCACGGACGCCCATGTGGGCCTGCGCCTGGGACAGGCGCTGAGCACCCGCTCCGCGATCGACACCGTCGCCAAGCGCACCGACTACGTCCAGGGCGTCGACGGCTCGGAGGTCGGTGACAAGTACACCGAGAAGTTCTCCAAGCTCACTCCCGGCGTCGCCGAGCCCTTCACACTCTCCGTCCCGGTGGACAAGCTGGACCTCGGTGACGACGGTGTCTACCCGCTCGGCGTCTCGCTCTCCGGCCAGACCTCCGCGCAGCCGTGGGAGCAGGTGCTGGGCATCCAGCGGACGTTCCTGCCGTGGCAGCCCGACGAGCCGGACACGAAGACGAAGACGACGTTTCTGTGGCCGCTCGTCTCCGGCGTCCACATGACGGCGCAGACGGGTTCCAACGAGCAGCAGACGCCGGTCTTCCTCAACGACGAACTCGCCAAGGAGATCGCCCCGGGCGGGCGCCTCGACCAGATGCTGTCGCTCGGCAAGGATCTCGACGTCACCTGGGTGATCGACCCGGACCTGCTGGCCTCCGTCGACGCGATGACCCGCAGCTACAAGATCCAGGGCGACGGCGACACCACGACGACGGGCACCCACCAGGCGGTCGCCAAGGCATGGCTCGCCGAGCTGCAGTCCGCGGTCGCGGACAAGGAGGTCGTCGCCCTCCCCTTCGCCGACCCGGACCTGGCGTCCCTGGCCCACAACGGCACCAGCGTCACCGGCTCGCTGAGCCACCTCAAGGACGCCACGGACGTTGCCGCGAGCACCGTGGAGACGGTGCTCCACGTGACGCCGACCACGGACTTCGCGTGGCCGGTGAGCGGCGCCGTGGACCCGTCGATCATCAAGGTCGCCACCTCGGCCGGCGCCGACAAGGTGATCGCCCGCAGCGACAGCCTCCAGGAGACCGGCGGTCTGTCGTACACGCCCTCCGCCGCCCGCCCCATCGGCGGCGGTACGACGGCGGTGGTCGCGGACTCACGGCTCTCCACCGCGTTCGAGGGCGACCTCACGAAGGCCGGGGCCGCCACGCTCGCCGAGCAGCGGTTCCTGGCCCAGAGCCTGGCGCTCGATCTGCAGACGGACAAGCAGCGCAGCATCGTCGTCGCCCCGCAGCGCATGCCGACCGGGAGCCAGGCCCAGACGATGGCCGAGGCACTGACGACCCTCCAGGGCAGCACCTGGAACGAGTCGCAGGGGCTCGCCGCGGCGGCCAAGGCCAAGCCCGACCCGAACGCCACCACGAAGATCCCGTCGTCCTCCTCGTACCCCTCCTCGCTGCGCAAGCAGGAGTTGCCGAAGTCGGCCTTCGAACAGATCGCGACCACCCAGGACAAGCTCGACAACTTCCGGGTGATCCTCACCGACGAGTCCCGGGTCGTGACCCCGTTCGGGCGGGCCATGAACCGTGAGATGTCCACGTCGTGGCGGGGACAGGCGGGCGAAGCGGCGAACTTCCGCCAGAGCGTGCTGAATTACCTCGAAGACCTCACCAACCAGGTGAAGCTGATCGACAAGTCCGAGACCAAGCTCTCGGGCCGCAGCGCCACGATCCCCGTGACCGTGCAGAACAATCTGGTGCAGGGCGTCGAACACCTGGTGCTGCGCCTCACCTCGACGAGCCCCACGCGCCTGAAGATCGGCGGCAAGGCCTACACGGAGCAGCAGGTCACGGTCAACGGCGGGCACAGCCAGTCCGTGAAGTTCACCACGTCGGCGAATGCCAATGGCAAGGTGGGCGTGACCGCCCAGCTGTACACGGAGGACGGCCAGGAGTACGGACAGGCCGTCAACTTCGACGTGAAGGTCACCGAGGTCACGGCCACCGTCATGCTGGTCATCGGCGGCGGTGTCCTGCTGCTCGTCCTCGCCGGCTTCCGGATGTACACGCACCGCAAGCGCGCCGTCGCCCGCCAGGCCGAGGAGGGTCCCGACGGACCCGACGACGAAGCGGCGGACGAGCCCGACGGCCCGGAGAACCCCGAAAGCCCCCAGGACCGTCTCAAGGAGGAGTCCGGCACTCCGTCCCGGGCAGACGACCCGGAGCACCCGAGTGACCCGACACCGGACACCGCACCGGAAAGCGCCGACCCGTCCGGCACGGGTGAGAGAGTGGACCGTTGAGCGATGTCGTGGCCGGTGGGCCCGGGGACGATGAGGTGGGGTAACCATGAACGCGCCGTACGACGGTGACCGCGGTCAGGGCGCGGGCGGCTCGGGCTACCCCGAGGGTCCGCCGCCCGAACACGGCCAGGTGCCGCCGCAGCCCCCCGCGGACATGTACCTCCAGGACGCCTACGACCAGGACCCCTACCGGGCACAGGACCTCTCCGCCCAGGACCCGGTCGCCGAGGCGCTGTACGACCGCGCCGCGCACCCCCCGCCGCCTCCGGGCACGTACC
>NZ_JBLTJC010000120.1:0-28071 GCF_048158785.1 Streptomyces colwelliae
CATGTTCATGATGGTGCCGCGCGCGGAGGTCTGTGCCGAGCGCATCGAGGAAGTCCTCGACACCGAGAGCAGTGTCGTGCCGCCGGTGGCTCCCGTCTTCGAGCTGCGCCGGCACGGGCATCTGGAGAGCCCCGTCGAAGGGAGGTGATGCCCGCTCTATCTGAATATGTCGCGTCTGGCCCCTGTGCTTCCCCAAGCCGGCCGGACGGCGATGACGGTTTCCCTCATATCCCTCGACAGGAGCAGATCATAGCTGCCAGCCGTGGGGCTAGTTTCGTATTGCCAAAAACGGACTCTCAGGAGTCTTCTTCGAACTACGCCCAAACTTTGACAAAGAGGCCACGCTCTCTTCCCGGGCATCGGAACGCATCAGACCAGTGGTCGCCCTCACCCAGCGCGCCTAGGTCTGCCGATGCCTCAGCGTTGTCTGCGCCGTTGTTGTTGCTCCCGCGGATGCGGGAGCGTCTCTCTGACGCGCTTGAGGCTCTCGTAACGGACCGATCGCTTCGTCGGCGTCCGCTGGTTGAAGCCCTGGCGGCTGTTGTCCTGCTGGCGAAGTCGCCAGCAGGCGGGTCCCAACTTGAGCTTCGAGCAGGCCAGTTGGCCCGGTGGCTGGGCGTGTCTGAGTCTTGGGTCGATCACCGCGTGCTTCCTGGCCTTCGTGGTTCTGGTGCGGTGGCAACCAAGGTGGTGACCAAGACCGTCGACGGGACTCGACGGGTTGATGGACTGCGCTGGGAGTTGCTGCCGCTGACAGCTGCTCAGGCTCGTTGTCGCCCGGACCCTCTGGTGCTGGAGAAGCGTGAGTTGTCGGTCCTGTTGGCGTTGTGCGAGGCGTTGTTCGCGCCAGGGTGGGCGCCGGTGGGCAAGCGAGAGACGCCCGCGGGTCTACTTGGTGCTCGGCGAGGCCGGGGGGCTGCGGCGGAGCGGCTGGCCTTGCTGCGGTTGGTGCTGGCGGCCCGGCCGGATGGTCGGGTGCGGCTCGTCGGCGGGGCGGTCGCGGCTGACTACGACCGGGCGGATGCGACGGTTGCGCGACTGTTGGGGTGCTCGGTGGCAGAGGCGGCCCGGTTGGTGGACGGGCTGGTCCAGCAGGAGGCGTTGGAGGTGCGGGGCAGGGGTGTGCCCGGTGCCCGGATTCGGATGGTGGTGCCGGCGGTGGCGGCCGCGCACGGCCGGGGTACCGCAGCCGAGCTGCGGATCGTGCCCGATCCGGCCGAGGACCAGCGAGCGGACGAGGTCGCTCCAGAGGAGGAGCGATTCTGCGCGCACTGTGCTTCGGAATTGGGCGAGGCGAGGCCAGAGGAGCCGGGGGAGGGGTGGGTTCAGCAGGGGTTCTTCGACGTCGTGGACGGCGGCCTGGATGACGGGGGCGATGGTGCACTCAGGGATCAGGAGGGGGCCAAGGAACTCTGGACCGGACCGGAAAGCACTTCTGACCTGGGGGAACGCGAGGACCAGGAAGGGGCCAAGGCGTCGGAGGCAGAGGCTATTGGTGCGCTACTCCACGCCGACCACGCGCCGGTGGTTACTCATGGTGGTTCTGGTGCAGCTTCGTCTTGCTTTTCCGGCGAAGCCGCATTGGGGTTCCCGCCGTTGCCGGAGCGCGCGGACGGGCGCGAGATCGAGTCCGAGGCGCCCCAGATCGGCGCGGCCTACGAGCCGGGCGGCCGGGGTAGCCCGCTTCGCGGGGAACAGCAGCCAGATCGAGCGGGGGAAGGGCGGACGCGTCCTGAGCCGGTGGTCGCGAAGTCAGTGCCGTTGCGGTGGTCGATGCCGCGAGGACTGGAGCAGGTGCTGGACCCGGTGCGGCTGGAGTGGGCCCGTATCGGGCATGCCGGGGGGCGCACACGGGTGCGGGTGGCGCTAAAGGCCGAGTTGCGGCGGCTGGCCGGGATCGTGGGCTCGGAGCAGGCTCCGGTGGTGCTGGCCGAGCGGCTGGAGCGGCGGCTTGCTGCTCAGCACGGTGAGCGGGTGCGCGAGCCGGTCGGCTGGCTGTTGTCGCGGGGTCTGCCGCAGCGGGCGGAGTGCTACGCGACGGCGTGCGACGACCAGGTTCGGATGGACACCGGTCTGGTGTGCCCGAGCTGTGAGCTCCTGATCGGGGACCGGCGCGCGCTGCGGCACCAGGTCGTCCAGGCCATGGCCGCCGAGCTGCCCCGCCTGGCGCCGGCCGAGGCCCGGGCGGAGGTCGAACGGCGGCTGAGCCGGGAGGTCGCCCTGCGGGCCGCGCGGGACGCCGTACGGCGCGAGCGTGCCGTGGCGGAGCGGGCGCGCCGAGAGGTGGTCTGGGCGCAGCAGCGCGAGGAACTCGAGCTAGCGAAGGCGGAGTTGGCGGCACAGGCGTGTGAGGAGTGCGGGGTCCCGGAGGCCGCTGGCCTGTGCCCGGTGTGCTCGTACAGCCGCACGGTCCGTGCGGCTGTGGAGGAGGCGGCGCAGGTCGCGGCTGCCGTGAACGGGCCGGTGAAGGATCTGGGCGTGGTGGCGGGTCGGCTGGCCGCGGACCGGGTCCGGCTCGAGGGCGAAGTCGGCCGCGCGGCCGATCGGTTGAGGCGCGAGGGGATGCCGGAGGCTGCGGTGGCCTGGGAGGCGCGGAACCTGGCCGAGGAGCTGCTGCGGGCGGAGCGGGCCCGCGCGGTGGACGCTCTGCTGGACTCGGCGGAGGCCCAGGCTGAGGCCGAACGGGTCTTCGCCATCGAGCGGGCGCGGCGCAGCGGTGAGCTGCAGGCCCGGGCGGCGTCTGAGCAGGCGCGGCAGCGTTGCGCGGAGCTCCTTCTCGCCCAGCGGCTCGGCCAGGTCAGGGCCGCGGATCGGCCGTCGGCTTCCGAGGAGGTCGTCGGTTGGGGGCAGCGGATGGTCGAGTTGGCGGCGCGTCCGCTCGACGAGGAGATCCGCGTGCCGCAGCCGGCGGCGGGCGAGTGCCGGGAGGCGGTGAGCGCGGCGTGATCGGGGGAGTGGAGTTGGCCCTGCGGTGCGCTGAGCGGGGGTGGTGGGTGCATCCGCTGCTGCCGGGGTCGAAGCGTCCGGCGGGCAACTGCCGTCGGTGCCGGCCGCCGTCGACCGGGGCGCGCCCGCCGTGCGGCTTCCCCGATGCGGACGGGTGCGCGTGCCGTGACGCCGGGCGGTACTGCCACGGGGTGCGGGCGGCAACGCGGGAGCGGGAGCTGATCCACCGCTGGTGGCGCGGCCAAGACTTCGGCGTCGGCGTGGCCACTGGGCCGTCCGGCCTGGTGGTGTTCGACCTCGACGACCACGACCGTCCGCCGCCGGAGCAGGCGCTGTTGCTGCCGGGCGTCGACCTGACGCAGCACCCAGGCCCGGAGCTGGACCGGGTGCGGACCGGGGCGGACGTGCTGGAGCTGCTGTGCCGGGTGCGGCGGGCGGGCAGCTTGCTGGAGGCCCCGGCGACGCTGACCGTGCAGACCCCGTCCGGCGGGATCCACCTGTGGTACCGCGCCGGGGACACGAGCCGGTACGTGCAGGGCGCGGGCCGGCTCGGCTGGCAGGTCGACGTACGGGCCGGCTGGTCCACCGCGGTCGCGCCCGGCACCGTCACCACGGCCGGCCGCTACCGGATCGCCGGCCACCAGGACAGCCCCGTACGGCTGCCGCGGTGGGTCGCGCTGGAGCTGGACCGCGTCGGACTGCGCCACCGCGACCCGGCCGTCGGCCCGCCCCGCCGGGTCCGGCTTCCCCGCCCCACCCGCGAGCACGGTCCGGGGGACGCCACCGCGTACGCCGCCGCGGCGCTGCGCGGCGTACTCGAGGCGGTGGCATCGGCCCGCGCCGGCCGCAACGACCAGCTCAACCGCGCCGGGTTCCGGCTCGGGCAACTGGTCGGGGCCGGGCTGCTGGAGCACGACCAGGTCCACCAGGCGCTCACCGACGCCGCCGAGCAGGCCGGGATCGACCCCGGAGAGGCCAAAGCCCAGTCCACCCTCCGCCGCGCACTTCAGGCGGGCATCCGCTCGCCGCGCACCGTCCCGAGCCCGGGAGCACGGTCATGAACCACCCCCTCACCTCCCGCGCCGCGCTGCCCTCCCCGGCATGGGAACCCCAGCCCGCCGAACCGGCCGGCGCGGGCGGCCCGGACGCAGCCCGGCCCGCCGAGCGGGAGCCGAAGCTGTCGCAGGCCGACATCCTGCTGCACCTGGGCATGGATCAGTACCAGCTGGTGTGCCACGACCAGACCGCGTACGCCGTCCCCGTCGACGGGCCGCCGATCGCCCGCCCGCTGCGCGCCAAGGGCGGTTTCGGCGGCACCGGTTCTCTGCGTCAACTCCTCAACCGGGCCTACGTCCTGCGCACCGGCCGCTCCCCGTCCCAGGGCTGCCTGACCGACGCGATCGCCTCCATGGACGCCCTCGCGCTGGACGCCGAGGAACAGCCGGTCTGCCTGCGGATCGCTACCGACCCGGCTGACGAACAGGCGACCTGGCTCGACCTGGGCCGCTCCGACGGGCTCAGCGTGTGCATCGAGCCGGGCACATGGTCGGTAACCACCCCGCCGATCGGCGAGGGTCCGTTGTGGCGGCGCACCCGGTTGACCGGTGAACTCCCGTTGCCTGAGCGAGATCCGGGCGGCTGGCAGGCCGGACTCGGGCTGCTGCGGGAGCTGTCCGCGCTGGCTGAGCCGTCCTGGCGGCTGGCGGTCGCGTGGCTGCTGGCCGGGCTGAGACCCGATATGCCACGCCCGATCGCGTACTTCAACGGGGAGCGCGGCACGGCCAAGACAACCAGCGCCCGGCAGCTGCTGCGCGTGCTCGACGGGATCCGCGCCGAGGTCCGCAACGTCCCCCGCAGCGAGGACGACGGCGCGGTTGCCGCGTCCGCCGGGTGGACCATGGGCCTGGACAACCTCGCCGGCATCCCGCAGTGGCTCTCGGACTTCCTGTGCCGGGCGGTCACCGGGGCCTCTGTCGCCAAGCGCGAGGTCTACACCGACGACGACGTCACCTCCTGGGCCTACCAACGCCCGGTCCTGCTGACCGGCATCGACGTCGGCGCCCTCCAGCCCGACCTCGCCGAACGCCTGCTGCCCTTCACCCTGGAAGCCATCGACCCCAAGGCCCGGCGCAGCGAGCACGACCTGTGGCGCCACTACCGCGCCGACCACGGCCGCATCCTCGGCGGCCTGCTCGACCTGGCGGCCGCAGTGTGGGCGAAGCTGCCCGACGCGGCCGACCAACTTGACCAGAAGCCGCGGATGGCCGACTGGGCCGAACTGCTGTGGGCCCTGGACCAGGTCACCGGATGGGACACCCTGAACACCTACACCGGCTCCCAGGACGCGGTCACCGACGACGTCATCGACGCCGACCCGGTCGCCACCGCCCTCACCCGCTGGTCCGCCACCGGCAGCACCGAGTGGCGCGCCACCACCGGCCAGATCGACGAGGTTCTGCGGCCGCCCGGGCCCATCCCGGACACCTGGCCCAAGACCACCGCCCTGCTCTCCGCCCGCCTCACCTCCCTCGCACCGGCGCTGCGACAACGCGGCATCGACATCCGCAAGTTGCCCCGCACCAGCGCCACCCGAGGCTTCCTCATCACCCTTCGTCCGGACTCCGGACCGCCGGCCTGACCTCAGGCTCCCGCCCGGCCGCGAACCAGCCACCAATCCCGTCACCGAACCCGCCGCCATCCGAGACGCGCGGGCCTTCAGCACGTCCCTGACACCCCCGGGAGACCGGCCCGCACAGACCGAAGCCACCCCGCGGACTTTCAGCCGCCTACCCCGACGACCGACGAGGCGCCGGGGACGGCCTCGGCCGTGAAGAGATGACGCCGAGCTGACGCTGCCCATGACGCACCCGGCACCTGGTCCGCACCAGCCGCGACCTGGGACGTTCCCTCCGACCAGCAACCCCATGACGCTATGACGCTCTCCGACCCCATCTCTCTCAACGAAAGAGAGGGGAGGAAGGAAGGAGAGACATGGCGCGCCCGAGCGTCATCAGCGTCCGCCGACCGGCCCCCGGACGGTAGAAGCACAGGTCAACACCATCGTGGGAGAGAACGGTGCAGCGTCATCCGGCTGCGTCACCGATGTGGCGCGCGTGTCACGTGCACGTCCGTTTGCCGCTGAACTTGACCAATGCCCTGCGAGTGCAGAGTCGGCTGAGTGCTCGGCGCACGAAGGGGGCCAGGATGAGGCCCATGGAGAACGAAGTGCCATTGTCCGGCGGACGTATCACCTTCGGCGTGGTCAGGGTCGGGCGCACCGTCCGGCGGCCAGCCACGGCATCGTCATCGTTCGTCGCCGAGCTGCTCTGTGACCTCCAGCGAGAGGGCTTCACCGGCGCTCCGCGCCACCTCGGGTTCGACACAGCCGGCCGCGAAATCCTCAGTTACCTCCCCGGCTGGGTGCCCGCCCGATTCCAGCGCTGGACCGACCCCCAAGTGGCCGCGGCCGGCACCCTCCTCCGCTCCTTCCACGACGCCACCCGCAGAAGTCGCCTGACCGGACGGCATCCCGTGGTCTGCCACCACGACCCGGGGCCGAACAACACGGTCTTCACCGACGACATCCCGACCGCCTTCATCGACTTCGACAGCGCTGCCCCGGGCGATCCCCTCGAAGACCTCGGCTACATGGCGTGGACCTGGTGCATCTCCTCCAAACCCACCGCTCCGCCCGCCGCCGTCCAGGCCGCACAGGTACGCGTCCTCGCCGACGCGTACGGGCTCGACGCCACCTCCCGCTCCCGCCTCATCGATGCCGCGCTCGACCGCCAGGCCCGCAACGCCAGGTGGTGGCACAGCCACCTCGCAGGCCCGTTCCCGCACGTCGCCGACGACCACACGATCGCCAGGCGCATCCAGTGGTCCGAGCAAGAGCACGCCTACACATCGGCCAACCGCAAGACCTTCGACACAGCCCTGGGCTGACAAAGGCTGAACGTTAAGCACCCACTTCAGACGGATCCGCCCCAGGACGCACCTTGCAGTCCTAGCGTGGGGAGGCGTGACGGTACTGATTGTGGGCGGCAGCGGGTTCCTGGGCGTTGAGCTGGCCCGCCAGGGCCATTCAGCGGGCTTGGAGACGGCCGCCACCTTCCACTCGCACCCTGGCAAGGGCGCCGGCGCGTGGCACCGCCTCGACCTGCGCAACTCGGCGAATCTCCAGGAGGTCCTGGATGCCGTCAGCCCAAGCGCGGTCATCAACGCGAGCAGCGGCGGAGCCGAGTGGGCGGTCACGGCCGAGGGCGGGATGCGCCTGGCCCAAGTTGCGTCGCAACGGGGCATCAAGTTGGTCCACGTCTCGAGTGACGCCGTTTTCTCCGGCCGCCGCGAGGACCTGTACGACGAGACGTGTCTGCCCGACCCGGTAACACCGTACGGGGCCGCGAAGGCGGCGGCCGAAACGGCCGTGCGGCTCCTGAGCGCGGGCGCCGTCGTCGCACGGACCTCCCTGATCATCGGCGATGGCCGGTCCGAGCACGAACGCCTGGTGCACGCTCTGGCCGCCGGCACACGGGACGGGGCCCTGTTCACCGACGATGTCAGATGCCCAGTCCACGTCCGCGACCTGGCCGCCGCCCTGTGGGAGCTCACCCTGTCCGATGCGGCCGGCGTCTTTCACCTCGCCGGCCCGGACGCCGTCACCCGCCACGAACTCGGCACCCTCATCGCGCAGCGGGATGGCCTTGACGCATCGCTGCTGCCGACCGGCCGTCGGGCTGACAGCGGCCTCCCTGGCGGACTTTGTGTCCGCCTCGACAGCCGCGTCACCCAGAAGCGCCTGGCCATCCACCTTCGCGGAGCCCGGGAGTTTCTCCGGCGTCAAAACCCTGACCGCTGACTCGTACCGCGCAGGGCCAGCGGGCCGGAGCCGAACGTGATGGACGGTCGCTCCCTCCGGGCTGACCGGCGGATCGGGTTCGGTCTTCGGCCATCCGTAGTGGGTTAGGACCTTCGCACCTCGCCCACGGCACTTCTCAGGCCAGAACGCCGCTGCGCTCGGCAAGGCCGCGTAGCTCGGTCGATGTGGGCCCCGAGACCAGCAGGCCAGCGATCAGCGATTTCGTCGCTGGGCGGGCATGGGTCTCCTCGGGAGCGCATCGTTCCGCCGCCAGGAGGGTTCGGACGCAGTCGCTGCGGCGGCCGAGGCGGTCGTAGGTGACGGCGATGTCACCGAGGGCGCGAGAGCGACGCTCGACGCTGGGCAGCGCCTTCAGCGAGATCATGCGGGCAGCATCCAGCGCGGCCAGAGGATCCCCCGCATGGTTTTCGGCGCTGATCCGGTGAAGCTGCACGGTGAGGGGGCTGAAGCCCCCGCCGTGGTCACGAAGCATGGTGCGGCCGCCGAGTTCCGTGGCGATCGCGGCGGCCTCGTCCGTGAGCTCTCGCATCCCGTCCCGGTCGCCCCGCCTGGCCAGGGTGTACGACGCACTCTGGACGAGGAGCCCTCGTAGGGCCGTTCCCGCGCGTCCGGCGCTGCGCAGGTCCGGGTGGTCGGCGGCGGTCAGGGCGATCGACAGGGCTTCCTGATGCCATCCAGCTTTTCGAGCGAGCACGGCCAATTGCCGGGCAGACTCGGCAACAGCGAGGGGTGCGCCGCCTGCTTCGGCGAGCTGGCGGGCGCGGTCGGCGGCCAGCCAGCCGAGCTGCTGCTCGTCCAACTTGACGAGCATGCGGGTCGCCAGCAGGTAGCTCTTGGCCAGGAGCACGTAGTCCCCAGCCTCACGGGCGCTGGCGGTGAGCGCATGTCCGGAGCGGATGAGGCGTGGCAGGCGCACCGCGAGGCTGGCGTAACGGCAGGCGTCGAAGTCGGCGAGGGCACGGGTGAAGTCCGTCGCGAGTGTCTCGGCCAGCGGCATCACCGGGGCCTGCCCGAGGCCGAGCATGGCATCACGCAGACGGGCGACAAGCAGCTCTCCGAGCATGGCCTCGCTAGCCTGGGCTGTTCCGTTCCCAAGGAGTGGGGAGCCAGCGGCTGCCGCGGCCGTGGCAGCCAAGCCCGCAATCAACTTCCTTCGCCGCAACGGATCTTCACCGTCCTCCTGTCCTGGACTGCCCAGCCTATGGGTGGGCATCCAGGGGAAGGCCGCAGATGCTCCGATCGGCTGACCGTGTCGTATCTCCGGGCGAGGCGCGGGCGGAGCGAGGCCGAACGCCTGGCGCGGGAGTTCGAGGACGTCGGCGAATCGCCGCAGCACGTCGATGTCGGTCAGCGGTGAGATGCCCCGCTCGTATCGGGAGACCTGAGCCCCGGAGTACCCGGTCAGCTTGCCCAGCTCGGCGAGCGTGAGGTCCTTGGCCTGCCGGGTCTGGCGTATCAGTTCCCCGGGCCTCACACCGGCCCCAAGGGTCGCTCATGCTTCGCTGACCGCATCAGTACCTCGTTCCCGCCGATAGCCGAGGCTGCGCCGCTTCAACCGTAGTCCTAGGACAGTGCGGCCAACAGGCCGTTTGCATGAGATGCAAACGGCTTTGCAGGCCAGGACAGCGCCCCTCCCGCTGGCTGCCCGTCCCCGACGACCTTCAAGAGCGAGCGGTCCGCAGCCACGGGCCGCCCCCAACTCCGGGAGGTTCTGATGCAGTCCGTGAATCCCGTCCCGCGCACGGCGCCGATCACCGATGTCCGCCTCACTCCCGCCTACTACGTACGGCCCGAGGGTCTCGGCCCGTACGTTGCCGCCCTGTTAGGCCGCTGCTCGAGCGTTTTCGACATCAAGGCCGCGATGGCCGACGACCTCGCCCACGGGGGTGAGCAGCTGCGCGATGGACAGGGTGTCGTCGAGGACGGCGCCGTGGTGCAGGGCGAGGTGATCGTCCAGGCCGGGGCCCGGATCGAGGCGGGCGCCCAGGTGATCGGTCCGGTCCTGATCTGCACCGGCGCCGTCGTGGCGGCCGGCGCGATGGTCCGCGACCACAGTGTGATCGGCCCCGGCTGCCGGATCGGGTTCGGCGCGGAGATCACCCGCAGCTTGCTGGCCGGGCACGTCTTCATGAAGCACCCCAGCTTCATCGGGGACTCCGTGATCGGCCGGAGGGTCAACGTCGGCTCGTTCTGCTCCACCACCGGACTGCGGTGCGACTGCGGCCCCGTCCCGGAGCCGGCGATCCAGGAAATTACCGTCAACCTCGACGGACGGCGCCTCCCCACCGGCCAGACGAAGTTCGGCGCCGTCATCGGCGACGAGGTCGCCCTACCGGCCGGGACCGTCCTGTCGCCGGGCACGCTGATCGGGCCGGGCACGGTGGTCTACCCCCGCGACCACATCGGCGGCTTCCTGCCCGCCGGCTCCCGGGTCCGGTGACCGCGGTGACCACCGCCCCCGCCCACGACGCCAAGGACACCGCCCTCGTGCGGATCACCGGCGGGCACACACTGTCTGGCCGGATGCCGGTGCAGGGCAGCAAGAACATCGCCCTTCACCTCTACGCCGCCGCCCTCCTGGTCGACGTCCCCGTCGCCCTGACGGGCGCGCCGAACATCACTGACAGCGGCGTGTGCGCGCAGATCCTGCGCGGTACCGGAGCCCGCGCCGACTACGACGACGGCTGCTTCACGGTGTCTCCGGCGGGCGTCATCTGCCCGGTCATCCATCCTGAGCTCGGCCGCCGGGTCCGTACGACCGCGGTGCTTGCCGCGGCAGTGCTGGCCCGGACTGGGCAGGTCGCCTTCCCCTATCCCGGCGGCGACGCGTTCTGCCCGAGGCTCATCGACCGGCACCTCGCGGCCATGCAGGCCGCTGGCGCCGAGGTTGTCACAGACGACACCGGCATCCGCGCACGGTGCGGTGCCCGCGGGGTGCGGGCGTTCACCGTGGATGTGAGCACGCCGTACGGACCGAGCCTAGGAGCGACGGTGTCCGCGCTGCTGCTGGCCTCCCGCGCCCACGGCACCAGCCTGATCACCCACCCGTCCATCGAGCCGGAAGTCACCGAGACCGCCCGCTTCCTGGCCGAGAGGGGCGTCCTTGTCCACCTCGACGAGGAGGGCCTGCATGTGTCCGGCAGCGACTGGATCGCCGGCGGCACCTTCGCCGTGGCGGGCGACCGGATCGAGGCAGCCACCATGGTCATGGCCGCCGCAGCGACCGGTGGCAGCGTCCACCTCGACAACATCACCGTCACTGACTTCCCCGCCGGTCTCGCCCGGGCCCTCGCCGACGCCGGCATCATGATGACGAACGACCCGAGCGGCGGCATGCAGGCCCGGCTCTTCGGGGCGCTGCGCCCCGTCGAGACGGCGACCGGCCCGCACCCGGCCCTGCCAACCGACACCGCACCGCAGCTGGCCGCGATGCTCACCCAGGCTGGCGGCATCTCGGTGATCGACGAGCGGGTCTACCCCCGCCGCGACACCCACGTGCCGGGGCTACGCGGCTTCGGCGCTGACATCACGGCCGACGGGTCGACGATCCGCGTACGCGGGCCCGTGCGGCTGCGCGGAGCCGAGGCGCAGGCCGCGGACATCCGTGCGGTGACCGCCCTTCTGATCGCCGCACTCGCCGCCGACGGCACCTCTACGATCCGAGGGATGTTCCATCTCCGGCGCGGCTACGGCCACCTGCTGCCCAACTTGGCCACGCTGGGAGCCGAGATCACCACCATCCCCGGAGGCCGCTGATGCCCGTCCCGTTCACCGCCGATGACATCACCCGCCTCCGGGACACCTTCGACCAGGTCGTCGCCGACGGTGCGACCCCCGGCGGTGTCCTCGCGTACGGCACCACCGGCACCACTGCCCGGTTCCTCACGGCCGGCAAGATCGCCCCCGAGTGCGGTGAACGCGAACCCGAGCAGGACACGCTCTACGACATCGCCTCGCTGACCAAGGTCGTCGCCACCTGGCCCCTGATCGGCCAGGCCCTGGATGCCGGGCTGCTCGACCTCGACGCTGCGATCCGCGACTTCCTGCCCCCGATGAACAGCGAGAGCCCCAGCGGCGAGGCGACCGTCCGCCAGCTGATCTCCCACACCTCCGGGCTCCGTGCCTCCACCCGCCTCGACCACTACCGTGGCGCCGACCTGCCGCTGCACGAACTCCTGTGCCGTGAACCCCTGGAAGACGCCCCCGGCCAGCACCGCTACATCAACCGCGGCTACATCCTTCTCGGCCTGGCCCTCGCCCACATCCACGGCCGCCCCCTCGACGAGCTCGGCAAGTCCCTGTGGAAGACACTCCGCATGGACGCCACGGTGTACGGACCGCTCGCCCGCACCCCGCAGGTCGCCCCGACCGAGCAGCGCATCCCCGGCGCGCCACGGATCTGGGGCGCCCCGCACGACGACAATGCCGGCCTGCTCGGCGGCATCGCCGGCCACGCCGGGGTCTTCTCCACCCCCGCCGACCTCGCCCTCTACGCCCAACGGCTCCTGATCGCGCACGCGGACGGCGACGAACACGGCCTGGGCGATTGGCTGCACGCCAGCCTCATCCCCCAGACGCCGATCGAACCGGGCCTGGACCGCGGGCTGTCCTGGATCCTCGCCGCCGGCGGACGCGTCGCGTACCACCACGGATTCACCGGCACCAGCCTCTACCTCGCCCCGGAGACCGGCCGCTACCTCGTGATCTGCACCAACGCCATCTACGGCGGCAACGCCCGCACCAAGATCGCCCCGCTGCGGGAACTCACACTCAAGACAATCTCCGCCACCTGACACACGGAGGAACCCATGGGTGAGCTGCTGGCCGACCACACCACGCTTCGCCTGGGCGGACCCGCCCACCAGTTCCTCACCCACACCGACCCCGCCGCCTGGCCCGACGTCGCCCGTTCCGCGACGGGTGAAGGCACGGCGCCGTTCGTACTCGGCGGCGGCAGCAACACCCTGGCCGAAGACGCGGGATACCCCGGGACCGTGATCCGCATGGCCACCCGCGGTGCGACCGTACGCCCGCTCGGCGACGACCTCGTGGAGGTCGTCGCACAGGCGGGGGAACCGCTCTCCGCGCTCGTCGCGTTCGCCGTCGACCAGCGGCTCTCGGGGATCGAGTACCTAGGCGGCATACCCGGCACGACCGGTGCCGCCCCGGTGCAGAACACCGGTGCCTACGGACAGCAGATATCTGACACCCTCACCCGCGTCACCGCCTTCGATTGGCACCTCGAACGCATCGTCGAACTCCGAACCGCGGAATGCGGCTTCGGCTACCGCGCCAGCGCCTTCAAGTCCCAGCCCGGACGGTGGACGATCCTCGACATCACGGTGTGTCTCACCCGCAGTTCATCTGCGGCCCCGGTCGCCTACCAGCACCTCGCCGACTCCTTGGCCGTAGGACTGGGGGCCCGGCCACCGCTCGCCGAGGCCGCCCAAGCCGTGATCACCGACCGGGAGCAGCGCGGTCTCGCCCTGCCGGATTCCGGCCCTGATGCCCGGCAGGCAGGGTCCGTCTTCCTCAACCCGGTCATCACTCCCGTCCAGGCCGCAGCCATACGCTGCGCCGACGGCCCGGTCCACCGCGACCAGAGCGGATCCCTGCGCGCAAGCGCCGG
Organism: Streptomyces colwelliae; assembly: GCF_048158785.1. Lineage (NCBI taxonomy): Bacteria > Bacillati > Actinomycetota > Actinomycetes > Kitasatosporales > Streptomycetaceae > Streptomyces > Streptomyces colwelliae. The sequence goes on from NZ_JBLTJC010000120.1 coordinate 13,455, forward strand.
GTGGCTGCTGGAGCGGTGTGACTACCGTCCCGGGGGCCGTATCGGGCCGGGGGTGTACTGCTCCACCGCCCGAACCCTGACGCTGACCGCGCGAGAAAGTGCCACAGCAACTGCCTTCACCTCGGCTCTCCGGCAACTCGCCGCCGCCGTCTTCGAGGCGTACGGCATCCGACTTCGTCCGGAGCCTGTTCGGCCGGGCCCGAGTAGAGGATCGTCCGACGGCCCGGGCGGGCCCTCCCACCGAGGAGGCGCAGCGGGGACGGACGCCTTTGCGCCGGCGTGAGCCCGCCCGTACCGGCCCGACCTCAACCAAGGATCTCGGGCCGCCGCTCTCGGGCCCTCGCCGGTCAGGAAGTTCGGATGCCGAGCGGAGGTCTTGGATTCGTCCCCGTGCCTGTGAGGCCGGGCGTCACCACAGACGGAAGGCTTCCAGGAAAGCTGGCGCCCTGGGTAGCGGTCGAGGCGGCTGTTGAAGGGAGCCGGGTTCTTCGCCCAGTTGTCCCCAAAAACGCGAAGCGGCGGCTACCAGGCAGCGGGGCCGGAGAGTTCGGTGACAGGTTGGCGGACGGCCCGGGGAACGCCGAGCTGCTGGCGGGCCCAGTGGACGACCGCGAGCTGGTCAACGGCCGTTGGCCCCCAGTCGAAGAGTTCCATAGCCTGTTCGGGGGTGGCCAGGATGCGGATGTAGGTATGGCCCGTGGCTGGATCGGGCTGCGCGGGGCCGACGTTGGTGAGTGCGGCGGCGTAGCGCAGGTATCCGCGCCGTACCGAGGGGTCGGTGACGTGTCCCAGGAGCAGCGGTCTACCAATCCGGGCGGTCGCCTCCTCTTCAGCTTCGCGACGCAGGGTGGCTACGGGGTCGCCCTGGTCCTGTTCCTCGGGTGTGCCGCCGGGCAGGATGGCGACTCCTGTGTGGGGTTCGAGAAGGACGAGGACGCGTCCGTCCGGCGCGAAGCACCAGGCCCACACCTGGGTGACTGCGAGGTCGTGCGGGGCTGGCCCCTGGTGCCAGGGATAGTGGTAGGTGGGGCGGGCGGTCTGCAGGACGGCTGCGCGGTCGAGGATGGTCGGGGCGAGCGGGAGGCCATTCTCAAGGATCACCGTTCCGCCAGCGTTGATCCGGGCGCGCAGCGCGGACAGGGCGCGGCGGGCGTCGGCCGGGGAGAGCAGATCGGGCAGTCGCGCGGGCTCGACGAACTCGATCCCGGTGATCTCACTCGGCGGCAACCGGATTTCGCCGATCCGGTCGTCCTCCCAGGTGCCGCCGTCGAAGACGTGCAGAATCTCGCCGGGGAACCGCATGGCGGCGGGTGCGTCGGTGCTGTCGGCGGCGATCCAGTCGACGGCCAGGCAGCGGTCGACGGTGGCGGTGACTCCGAGTTCCTCGACCAGTTCACGGGCTGCTGCGCGAGCGGGGGACTCGTTCTTGTCGACGGCGCCGCCGGACAGGAGACATGTGTCGCGATAGTCGACGTGCTGGACCAGGACCTGGCCGAAGGGGTTCGTGATGAGCACAGACGTGCCGACCCACAGGGCGGCCGCGGCGCGCATCGCGCCGTACGCCTCGTCGGTCATGGCGGTGCCGGGCAGCTCGCCGGGAACGGATGTGGTCGTCATGGCTCTCCGATCAGGAACGGGCCGGTCGGGCCCGGAAGGAGGTGGGTAGTTGGCCGCCGTCAGGCGGTGAGCAGGTGAGGGCCACCCCGGACGGGCCCGGTCGCGAGCCGGGTGAAGTACTCGGTCGCGATGATGTCGCGGCGGGTCTCCTCGGGCAGGCGGGCGAGGATGCCGGGCAGTGGCCGTTCGCGGGCAACCTCTCCCCGGTGTGCGAGGATCGCGGCCCACTTCTGCTCCAGCCAGGCACTGACGTCGACGGTGGTGGTGGCGTACGCGTCCGGCACCGCGAGCACGGCTTTGCCGACGGCCTCCAGAAGCGGCCCGAGCTCGCCGACACCGGACTCGGGGTGCGTGGCGCAGTACACGGCACGCGGTTGCCAGGGCTCCCCTGCTTCAGGGTGAAGGTGCGGGAGGCCCGCGTCCTGAGCGGCGAGGAGAGCGGCCTGGTGGGTGCGGCGGTGGTCCGGGTGACCGGTCAGCTGGCCCAGGGCGTCGTGCGTGACCACGATGTCGGGGCGGAACGAGCGGATCTGCTGAACCAGGGCGGCGACCACCTCGTCGAGCGGTGCGTCGACGAGGCGGGGACGGCCGGGAGCCGCCTGCGGGTTGCGGGCATCGCCGTATCCGAGCATGCGGGGCGGACCCGCGCCCAGCGCCCGCAAGGCGTCGGCGAGTTCGGGAGCCCGCGGGCTGTCGGGCGCCCACGTCATGGTGACGACGGCGGTGCGCGCGTGCGCGGCGGCGTGCTGGGCGAGGACACCACCGGCGAGGAGGCTCTCGTCGTCGGGGTGGCCGAACACGCCGAGCAGGGACGGCATCGTGGAGGACGCCGCCGTCTCGGGGACCAGCTCGTCGGAGTCAGGCACGCTGTCCCCCTGCGGCCGAAAGGCCCAGTGCGCCAGCGGGGGTCCGGGCCGGCCACTGGAAGACGAGCCGTGCGCTGGGCTTGTCGAGCACGTCGCCGGGCGGCAGCTGGTCGGCGGGCGTGCCGGCCGGGTGGATGGTCATCGGCGGATAGCCGCTCTCGCGCACCTCGCGGTCCCAAACGCGCACGCACTCCGCGAAGCGCTCCGCCACCTCTTCGGCCGCTGGGCCGTAGGCGTGGATGAAGAACTCGGTGAGACGGTCGGCTGGATCCGGGGCGTCCTGGACCTTGCGGTAGGTCAGGTAGGCGAGGGAGCCGTCTGAAACCATCGCCGCTGCGTCCTGCTGCGCCACCAGCGCGGAACCTTCCCGGGCGGTCAGGCGGCAGAACCCCGGCAGCGTCGTCGCGGCGTAGACCTGCAAGGTCTCGAAATTGAAGGTGCCCCGGACCACCAGGCCGGTGGTGAGCTCGCGCCGGGGCCCGCGCAGCGCCTCCTCAAGCCCCGCGGTGTCACCGGGCTCACCGTCTTCCCACCGCACGGTGACCTCGCCGTCGGCCAGGGGGAGGACGGGGGCCGTGCGGGCGGCGGCACCGCGGTCCCGCACGAACCCGCAGTACGTCCAGTGCTCGCAGTGCAGCACGTCGCCGCGCCGGACCAGGGTCAGGGAACGGGTGTAGCCGCCCATTTCCAGCGGCACCACCAACCGTGCGCCCTCACGGAGTTGCTCGCGCCAGGCCGGGGCGACGTCAGCCGCGTTGTGTGTGATCACCACCCCGTCGAACCCCTGGGCGGGGACCTGGCCCGGTGCGCCAAGACCACCGTCGCCCAGGACGGCGGTGACCCGGCCGCTGCCGGCCTCCGCGCACAGCCGCTGCGTGCGGTGCACCACGTACGGGTCGACGTCCACCGTGACCACCCGCCCGGCCGGCCCGACGACATGGGCGAGCAGCTCCGCGTTGTACCCGCCGGATCCGACCTCAAGCACGGCCGCCCCGGGCGTCAGCTGGAGCTGCTCGGCCATGTCGGCCTGGAGCCAGGCCGCGCTGACCGAGCTGGTCGCCCGGCCGTGCTCGTCCCGGCGCGTGACGACGGCCAGGTCGTCGTCGTAGACGGTCATGAGGTCCGTCTCCGGTGCGAACCGGTGCCGGGGCACCGTGCGCAGCGCGTCTTGGACCACGGCGGAGGGTGCCCAGCCGCCCGCGATGACGGCGTCTGCCATGCGGTGGCGTAGCCGGACAGCTTCGGCCGGCTCTCCGGGCACCGGTGGGGGTTCGGCGGCGGTCGGGTAGGCGTTGACCGGCGGCAGGCCGGGGATGACACCGGGCCAGACGGCATCCAGTGCGTTCGCGGCCGGGGTGAACACCGGGCCGAGACATCCGAGACCGTGGGGGTCGTGCCATTCCCAGCGGGTGAACTTCTGCGGCTCCGCCGTGGTGAGGGTGCCGGTGAAGCCGGCGATCCGGATGACGGCGGTCACCCGCGGGACGCCCTGGGCGGCGTCGGTGAGGATGGACACCACGCTGGCGCCGGTGGCGTGCAGGCCGGTCTCCTCGGCGAGCTCGCGCACCCCGGCCCCGTCCAGCGGTTCCGCACCGTCGATCTTCCCGCCCGGAGCCTCCCACATGCCGCGTTTGGACCAGCCGAGCAGGACACGCCCGTGCTCGTCGGTCACGACAGCCAGCGCCCCAGCAACGGCGTAGCCGGTGGCCGGCACGGACCGCTCCACGGCGACCGTGTCCGCACACGGACCGCGCAGGACCAGCGCCGCCAGGTCGCCGGCGGCGATGCGCTGCACGCTCGTCCATCCGCAGGTGAGGGCGGTGATCTCCTCCTCGTCCAGTGCGATGCGCCGCTTTGCGGCCGGGGTGTGCGCGGCGAGCGGGGTAATGACCAGCATGGTGCCGCCCTCGCGCAGTCGGCGTCCGAGCGCGTGCAGGACCCGGGTGCGGTCGTTCAAGAAGGCCACCGAGAGGCGGAAGACCACCAGGTCATAGAGGTCGTTGCCCAGCGGGGCGGGGTCGTCGCGTTCGATGTCCAGGCACAGCCACCGCACTTCCGCGTCGGGGTGGTCCGTGCGGGCCTGCTCCAGGGCGCCCTCGGCGAAGTCCGCTCCGTCGACGGTGTACCCGAGCGAGGCAAGGTACACGGACATCTCGCCCGTCCCGCACCCAACGTCGAGCGCGCGGCCGCCCTCGGGCGCTGGCGCGTGCTCGACGATCAAGCCCTTCTCGTCGTCCCCGAGCCGCCGGAAGCCTCGCCCCTCGGTGTAGCGCTTGGACCAATCAGTCCGGGTGATTCCCACAGATCGCTCCTCGTTCGTGAAGGGGCAGGCGGTGTCAGGGCAGTTCGACGGGTCCGTACAGGGCGGCCGGCTGCTGGGTCTGCAGTGCCCAGTACCGGTCGCCGAACGACCAGTGCCACCATTCGGTTCGGTACGGGACCATGCCCGCGGCGGCAAGGGCACGGCTCAAAGTGGCCCGGTTCGTGCGGGCCGGGCCGCTGAGGCCGGGGGCGTCGGTGTAGCAGGCGCCGTCGGACTCCTCCGGTGAAGCGTTGACGCGCGTTCCCATGTCCAGCTCGCGGCCCTGGTGGTCGATCAGCGTCACGTCGACGGCCGCGCCGGCGGAGTGCGGCGCGATCTCCGGAGGCGACACGAAGCGGCTGGCGGCCGCCCGGAGCTCGGCCGCCTGCCAGTCCGGGTGGGCGCGCGCGAGCTCGTCGGAGTACTCCTCGAAGTACCGACGCTGCAGGGCCGGCGGCCGGAAGCCCTCGACGAACAGCAGCGACACACCGGTGGGAAGCAGCGACTGGGCGTGCAGCAGCCGGGCAAGAACGCCTTGCCGAACGTGGGCCCAGGCGCCCGCCGCGTCCCGTTTGCGGTCGTCGACCTTCAGGCCGTGCGCGCGGGCGTCGACGAGGACCTCGCCGCACTCCTGGACGGGGATCGCGGCGACTCTCCGGTCGGACATCGAGACAATGTTGCTGGCGGTCACGCGTTCCCCCAGGTGTCGACGTATGCGGCCACGCCGGTGCGGCGGGCCTCCTCCACGGCGCGCAGCCGCACGAAATCGCGGGCCGGCATCAACGCCTCCCACTCGGCCAGAGGCAGAACGCGGGCCTCGTCGTGCTCGCGCGCGTTGAGGGTGAGACCCCGGATCTGTGCATCGGTCAGGCGCCCGCCATCGAAGACGAGCTGCAGCGTGCTGTACGGACGCTGCGCCCGGGGCTGCCCGTACACGGTGGCCAGCAGCCGGGGCGGGCCCACGGCGGTCATGCCGGTCTCTTCCCGGCACTCGCGCACCACCGCGTCCCAGGGCCGCTCGCCCAGATCCATCGCGCCGCCGATCATGTGCCAGGGGTGCCCGGGGGAGTAGACGGAGTGCAGCTGGAGCGGCTGGTCGTCCTCGTCGGTGACGTAGAGGCATACGAACGCGGCCGCCCGGGGCAGTGCGTCGGCGTACTGCTGCGGCGGCACCCACGCCGAATCCGGCTGCGCACCAGGCGCGAGACCGGCGGGTGGGCGGTGGCGGGTCATCCGCATGAGCGCCGGGTTGCCGCTGAAGCCGAGCTCCCGGTACAGGGGCGCGGCCTCCGGGCTGGTGTGCAGCTCAAACAGCGTGACGTCCTCGACGTCGGCGAGGTGGTCGAGGAGAGAGGAGACGACGGCCCGGGCATAGCCGCAGCGCCGGTGCTCCGGGTGCGTGGCGACCAACTGCACGCGGGCGGCCCGGCCCCGGGGGTAGGCCGGCGCCGCCAGGACGGGGTGGATCAGGCCAAGGGCGCAGGCAGCCATCGTGCCGTCCTGGGCGTCGACGACGAAGGCCCGCGCATCTCCCTCGGGCGTCAGCCGTGGCGCCAGCTCGTCCGTGCACTGGCGGACCCAGTCCTCGGTGAACGGTGCGGACAGGATGTATGCGGAGCGCATCCGGGTGATGGCCTCGGCGTCACTAGGCGTTGCCGCGCGGACCGGCGATCGCCCGGCGGCGTCATGCGGCTCGGCCGCGGCAGTGGGTGCCGTGTCGGCGTTCACGTCGCATCTCCTGTCGGTGAGAGGGCTGCACGGTGCTCGGCGCGCAGCCGGGCCAGGGTCCGCCGGCCGCGTTCGACCAGCTCGGGATCGCGGTGGGCGACGCCGTACGCGATCCCGCTCACGGAATCGAGCGCTGCGTCGATGACGAGGCGGGCTTCCTCAGCGGCGGTCAGGGACCTGCCGTACCCGGCCAGAAACGCCTCGAACAAGTCGACGCGGCCAGCCCAGGCATCGGACAGGCGGACAAGGTCCCGTACGGCCGGTCCCGGCTCGCTGCGCTCGAAGTCGATCACCGCGACGAAGACATCAAGGGCGTCCGACTCGTCAGGGGTGAACAGGACGTTGCGGAGCTGGAGATCTCCGTGGGTCTCCACCCATTCCAGCGGTTGCAGGTCCTCGGCCTGCCGGACGAGCTCGCGGACGAACTCCTCATCACCCGGGAGCAGATGAGACCGTGCTCCGGCCAGGTGCCGGTCGGCCTTGGCGACGGCCGGGCCGCTGCCGACCGGAGCGGGCCGTGGGGGAGAGGACTGGTGGATGCGGCGGGCCAGCGCGCCGATCCGTTGGAAGACAGCCCTCTCCCGGTCCGGGGCCAGAACGGTGCCGTGCAGCGGGTGGCCCGGCACCGCGGTGAGGACCACCGCCCGCACGGTCTCGTCGGCGGCGACCAGCCGGGGCGCGGCCGCGCCCAGCTCCTGCGCCCACGTCCGTAGTCCTCGAACCTCCCTGGAGTGGAACCGCTCGCTCTGGTGCACCTTCACGTACCAGGTGCCGCCCTGGACGCCGTGGACCCGCCACACGCGGCTCTCCGCGCGCGCCCATGACGTATCCGTCCACTGCGTGATCCGGCCGACCGCCCGTTCCGCGAACTCCACCACCGCGGCGTCGGGGCGGGCGGTAGACGCCTGACCGGTCACGTCCGGCACGAGGCGCAGCCGGTCGGCGCCGGGGTCGAAGGCGATGCTGTCGCCGGGCAGTTGGAAGTGCACGGCGAGGCGTGCGCCGGCGCTGTAGGCGTCCAGGCCCGCACGGCAGTACGCCACCATCTGGGCGGGCAGCGCGTAAAGGGATGCCCAGTCCATCGCGTCGCAGACGTCCGGCTCCGCGATCCCGGGCGCGCCTTTCCACCTCCGGACCTCGAAGAAGTGCCCGCTACGGCTGGCGCCTCCGGGGCTGCGGTGGTGCACGGTCACGGCGGCCCGCACGTCGGCCGGGTCGATGACGACACCGGTCTCCTCCCGCGCCTCGCGGATCAGGGCGGTGACGACGTCCTCGTGCGGACCGTCCAGATGACCCGACGGCAGGTGCCACAGGCCGGCGGCGTACACCTGCCCGGCCCGCCGCGACAGCAAGATCTGCGGCCCGTCGGCGGTCTCCCGGCGCAGGATCAGGTGGACGTCCACCGGCTCGGTGTGCCGCTGCCCGCCGCTCATCGCGCTCCCTCCGGACGTCGGGCGAGCAGAACCCTGAACGTCGTCTCCTCGACCAGAGACCCGTCCATCGCGTGCGCGTGGAGAAGTGCGAGGGCCTCGTCCTCGAACGCCTGATGCCGCTCTGCGAAGAGGCCAGCCCCGGCGAAGGACGTGGTGCGCAGGTAACCGAGTACCTCCCGCGGCGCCCAGGTGCGGGTCACGGGGAAGAGGTGTTCGGTGACCTCCTTGAACGCTGAGGCGGCAAGGTCCTCCTGGTACGAGCGGCGGGGCTCGGCGTAGGAACTGCGGGCGCCCGCCCGGCGCTCGTCGCCCAGGTAGAGCTGGATCAGCTCGCGCAGCGCACGGGTCCAGTCGGCGTCGTGGGTCCACAGGCTCCCGTCGCCCATGATCGCCACTGCGGCACCCGGTGTGGCGACCCGGTCTGCCATCTCCAGGACCGACGGACCGTCCATCCAGTGGTAGGACCGGCAGCAGGTGATCAGGTCCGGGCCGGAATCCGGTTCGCCGGGCAGCGTCGCGAGCGGCTCGTAGGCGTCGGCCGCCGCGTGGACCAGGGCGAGGGTGCAGTTGCCGAGCACAGGGGCGAGGGCTTGCCCGGCCTGGCGCAGCATCTGCGGGCTGACGTCGACCGCTTCGATGTGCGTCAGGCCGGCGCTGGCGGACAGGAGCGCGAAGGGCACCTGCCCGGTCCCGGTGCCCAGGTCGAGCAGCACCGGGGAAGGGCGGCCCCGCAGCGCGTCGGTGAGCAGGCGCACCGCCGCGTCCGGCAAGCCTGGACGGTGGCAGGCGTAGGTCGAGGCCGCGGCCTCGAACATTGCCTCCTGCTCCGATGGGAGGCCCGGAAAGGGACCGTCGGGGTAGGTCACGAAGTGGCTCCCTCATCGAGCGGGTGGGGGGCGGGTAGTTGCCAGGACAGGCGTCCGCACTCGGAGGCGGCCCACTGCCTACCGTCCGCATCGAAAAGGAGGCGGTAGCGGTCAGGGGAGCGTGCGGCCCGCCACCGGTCGGCGAGGTCCTGGATCTCTTTCCAGATGTCCCGCGGCCCGTTGACGGTGACGCTCCAGCGCCGGTGGCCCACCGCCTCCGCGCGCATCCAGGATCCGCAGCCGGGCGCGCCGATCACGACGTGCTCGGCGCCGAAGTCCCGGACCAGGCCACCGCCGAGGAGATGGTCGGCCGCCAGCCAGAAACCGCGATTGCTGTCCGGGGGCGGCGCCAGCATGCTCCGTTGAGTCCACGTGCCCGGCTCGGTGGCCATGCGCTGCCGGAACTCCTTCGTGAGCCAGATCCGCGCCACGCCGTGTCCCGCCCGGTGGGCGAACTCCACGGCCCGCAGCTCCGCCGTAATCTGCCCGTCGGCGGTGCGCTCGACAACGGCGAGGCCGGGCCACGACGGGGACGCACTGCTCACGTGCGCCAGCAGTTTGCCCCCGGGAGCGAGCTGTTCGACGAGGGCCGTGGGCACGCGCTCCACCGTGTACGACACGAAGATCCGGTCGAACTCCCGCCCCGCAACGCCCTGTTCTCCTGACCCGCACACCACCTCTGGACGGAACCCGAGATCGGCCAGCCGGGCCGCAGCCGCGTCAGTGAGGTGCCGATCCCGGTCGAGGGAGACCACCCCCTGGTCGCCGCAGACCTGGCAGGCCACCGCGGCGGTCACTCCCGCTCCCGTCCCGACGTCCAGCACCCGCAGACCCGGACGCAGATCCAGCTCCTCCAGCAGCGAGGCGGTCAGACCCATCACCGTCGACATTGACGTGATCGACGCCCCCGACCGCGTCCCGCGCGCCCGGCCCACCAACGGCTCGCCGTCGTGCTGAACGAGCACACTGGCCCCGCCGTACAGCAGCCCGAGCAGCTCGGGGCGGTCCTGCGGCGCCGACCAGTCCAGCAGGTCCCACCGCGGCGGCTCCTCGCTCGGCGCACTGCGCCGTACGTACGCCTGCGGCATCAGAACCTCGCGCGGCAGGGCGAGCAGCGCCTCACGTACCGGGCCGGCCGCCAGATCGCCGGCCTTCTCCAGGCGGGCGACCATCGCTGCCCGGGCTGCAGCAGCACCGCGATCACCCCGGGTGCCGCGGCTGTCCGCCGACCCGGTGACTTCTGCCGTCTCCGTGTGGAAGGGGTCCGTAGTGGTAAGCGTCGCTGGAGCGTGCGCAGTTGGGTCAGCGGGCCGTCGCGTGGTGTCCCCGGTGTTCAGGTCCGTCATGTGGCGCCTCCGTCCAACGAGCTCTCACGGCGGATGTCTGCGGCGGCCGCCGCTCCAGGGGCCGGCACCTGAGGTGGAGGGCCGGGGCGCGGTAGTTCTTCGGCAGGCGCGGGTTCCTCCCGCTCGGGCGGGGCACCGGGCATCTGCCGCAGGCCGCGCAGCGGAGAGAGCGCCAGGACCAGGAGCGGCACAGTGAGCAGAAAGGCACCGACGACCAGGGCGGCCCGGACACCGGCCCACGTCCCCAGTGCGCCGGCGAGCAGCGCGCCGAGCGGCCTGGCACCCGATGTCAACCAAGTGCTCACCGCCTGCATCCGTGCCTGCATGCGGGAGTTGGTGATGATCTGACGGATTGACCGCTGGGTGGTGCCCGCCGCACCCGCGCACGCCAACTGCACGAACAGCGCCGCACCGATCACGATCTGCCAGCCAAGGCCGGGAGAGGCGAGCAGCAGCGGAATCTGGGTCACCGGCGTGATCGCGAGCGCGGCCAGCATCATCGGCCCGGGCCCGATCCGTCGAGCAAGGGCAGGGGCGAGGAGCGCGCCGGCGGCCGCGCCCAGGGCGCCGAGCCCCAGCACGACACCGAACGCCGTGGTGCTCATCGCAAGGGTGCGCAGCAAGTACAGCGCCCACAGTGTGTTGAGCAGTGCGAGGGCGAAGGAAGTCGACGCGTTGACCAGCGTCAAGGTACGCAGCCGGTCGTCACTGCGTACATACCGCACGCCCTCGCCGATCTCCGCCCACAGCCGACGCTCCCCGGTACGTGCCCGGTCGGTCTTGGGCATGCGGATGCGCGCGGTGCACCAGGCACTGATGAGATAGGAGAGGACGTCTCCGAGCAGGGCTCGGGCCGGTCCGACCAAGGCGGTCAGCGCGGCGCCCAGGTTGCTGCCGCCGGTCGCGGAGAGGGCGAAGAGTGCGCCGACCCGGCTGTTGCTCCGCTGGATCAAGGACCGGTCGACCAGGCTCGGCAGGATGCTGATGGCCGCCGCGTCATGCACCACGCCCGCGGCGCCCTGCACCACGGCGACCGCCATGAGCTGGGGCAGGGTCAGTGCGTCGAGGGCTGCCGCCACCGGCACCGTGGCCAGTGCGGCCGCACTGACCAGATCCCCGATGATCATCTGGCGCTGCTTGGAATGGCGGTCAGCGAGCGCCCCGGCGTGCAGGGCGAGCACCGCGGGTGGCAGCAGTCCAAGGAACGCCAACCAGGCCACCTGAGAGGTGGTGGCGTGCAGCTCCAGGACGGCGATCACCGGGATCACCATCGAGCTGATCGAGCTGCCGGTCACGCTGGCGCTCTGCCCGATCAGGAACGTCCGGAAGTTGCGGTGCCGCCACAGCGACGTCTGGAGCCGAGCGGGAGAGTCAGCGGAGCTGGTCACGGAGCACCTCCTCCGCCTCGTCCAGGCGGGCGCACAGCACACCCAGGGCCTCGTGGCGGGCCCGCCCGTACGCCTCCAGCTGAGGGGTGACCGCGGTTGGGTCGTCGAGCGGCTCCGAGAGCGGGTACACCGAGCAGGCCAGGTAGCCGGCCGCCACCCGGGGCACCGTCATGAGGTCCTCGTCCGGCATGGCCGGGTTGGTCTCCCGGTAGGCGGCGACGGCCGTGGCCAGGCCCGTGGGCCAGTCCGGGGCGGTCAGGACCGTGCGCGGATCGAGCACGATGCGTCCCAGCTCCCACATCGGGCTGCGGTGCGTCGGCGGCCGGAAGTCGACGACCGCGGCGACCTTCTCGCCTCTCAGCATCAGGTTGAGGGAGGACAGGTCGCCATGGACGATCTGCGCTGCCAGGGTCAAGGGGAGTGCTTCGAGCATGGATGCCGTTGCGGGGAGTTCGTCCAGCCGTTGTTGGGCGGCGTCTCTCGACCACGCTCCGAACGCGGAACTCGGGGGTTGCTTCGCGTAGCTGTCGAGGAGCCGTTCCAGGCGCTGGCGGCCCCGCTCGATGTCACAGACCTCGTGGGACGGGGCGCGGCGCGGCGGCCCGTCCGGATGTCGCGCGAGCGTGCGGTGCAGTCGGCCCACGGTCGCGCCGACGGCGGCCCACTGCTCGCTGTGCAGGCCGCCTTCCGCTGTCTCGGCGCCCTCGGCGAACGCGGTGACGGCCACCGCCAGGCCGCCTTCGACGGCGATGAGGTCGCCGTCCAGGGTCCGGCGCATCGCCGGCACCGGGACCCCGCCGAGTGCGGCGAACTCGGCCAGCTCGAGGGCGCGCCCCTCGGCGCCCAGGTCAGCGTGCTCTGGGTAGGCCTTCACAAACCATCGGCGGCCGTCGCCGTCCTTGGCCACGTAGTTGCACGTGGCGGTCCCTGACGGCCCTTCGCGGACGTCGGTGGGGACGACGCGGTAGTGCAGCGCCAGGATTCCCGCCACGGCCGTGACGTCGAACTGCGCGTTCAATGCCCGGCCTCCGGCCTGCCGGGGCCGTTCATCAGCCGGCGCAGCGCCCGGGCGTCCGCCTGTAGTTGGGCCTCTTCCTGGCGCCCGAGGTCGAGCACGTCGAAGGGCAAGGGGCCGCCCGGCGCCGGGTCCGCACCCGCCTCCCGTCGCGGCACGACGTGATGGTGGGCATGCGGAATGGCGTTGCCGAGGAGCAGGTAGTTCATCTTCAACGGCTGGTAGTGCGCCTCAAGTGCGCGGCCCAGGGCGAGGGTGTCCCGCCAGAAGGCGGCGGCTTCGTCGTCCGAAAGTTCGGTGGGCTCGGCCACGTGGCGCGCGGTCACGATGGTGATGGAGTAGCCCCGGACTCGCCCGGAGCGCCAGAGATAGGACTGGGACACCTCGCCGCGGTGCAGCAGCAGCCCCCATCCGATGTCATCGGCCGTCCAGTCGTTGCCGCACATTGGGCAGTGGTGGCCGGCGCGGTGCGCGAGGAAGTGCTCAGGCCAGGAAGAGCTGGGTGTCGGTGGGAGCGTCACAGGGGCTCACCAGCCCGTCTGGGTGTACGGGCGGCCCGCGACGATGCCTTCGATCGCCAGGCGGGTGTACGGCACGACCTTTGCCGGAAGATCCTGCGGGCTGAACCACCGCCACGCCACGCACCGGTCGGGCTCCAGGAGTTGCGGGGTACCGGACCATGCCCGGGCCTGGAAGACGAGCGCGATCCGTGCCCGCGCCGTCGGCGAGTCGACGTGGTGGACCACATGCACGAGCTCGATGTCACCGGGATCGATGATCAGCCCGGCCTCCTCCTGAGCTTCGCGCACCAAACAGCTGATGGCGGCTTCCCTCTCGCAATGACCTGCCAAAAAGTGCCATTCGTCCGGCGCGAAGGCCGAGTCGGGATGGCGCAGTCCGAGGAGGATCCGGCCCTGCTCGTCCTGGAGGTGAAGGTGGACGCCGATGATGTGGAGTTCGGTCCCCTCCGGTGCCTCTTCGTGCAGTGGGCGGATGCGGTCCGGCGGGCTGCCGGCCGGGGGGTGCTCGGACGCGTGGCGGCGGATCAGGTCGCCGAGACCGGGACTCATGGGTAGTCGGTCCAGCATGTCGGGGGTGAACCATTGCAGAAGGACGCCCTCTTGTAGGCCCGCCGTGTCGGGGTGTCCGCTCCAGCGGGCCGTGAAGACCTTGATCGGCACCGCGAGGCCGTCGACGCTCGTCGCCTCTTCGACTGCGTAGGGCGCCAAGCCCACCGGTGCAAGGCCGGGGGCCTCCTCGGCGAGCTCCCGCCGCAAGGTGTCCTCCAGGCCCCGGTCATCCCTTTCGCGCCCGCCTCCCAGGAGGTCGAAGACCCCGGGCGCCCAGATGCCCTCCCGCAGATCCCTGAGATGAAGCAGGTAGCGTCCGAAGCCGTCGTGGACCAGAGCCGACGCGTTGACTGGCTCCGGCTGCCCGTCGAGCCCATCGGCCTCGGCGTCCGACAGCTTGGCCCGCAGCGTTGGGGACCTGACGTCGGCGAACGCAAGCCACTGGGAACCCGAGACCTCTTCGTCCTGGAGCCTGAGCGGCGGCAGCTGCTCGGCGCTGACGTAGAAGGCGAAGCGGAAGTCGAAGTGCTGATGGCTCGGCTCGCCCTTTGCGGGATTGGCGTTGATCCCGTGCACGTCGATGTCGATCGGGCCGCCCAGGAACTGCGGGGTCAGACACAGGTCACCGGGCCGGATGCCCGTCTCCTCGGACACCTCCCGAAGAGCAGCGGCCATCAGGCTCCGGTCCGCCTCGGCGTGCCCGCCCGGGGTGAGCAGCAGCCCAGTGGCCTTGTGGACGATGTGCAGTACGCGCCGGTCTCGGTCGATGACGACCGCGCTGCAGGTGACGTGGCCGGGAAGAGTCGCCCGGCTGGACGGGTCGTCCGGCCCGTCCAGGACGGCAAACAGGCCGGCCAGGGACTCTCGCTCGTGCGGGTGCCGAGTCAGGTAGCTGTCGAGGGTCGCGCGGATGTGGGAGCGGGTGATCGGCACGTCAACACCTCGGAGAAGCATGGAAGGGCTGGTGGATGGGTCGAGGGTGGGCG
>NZ_JBLTJC010000121.1:0-28045 GCF_048158785.1 Streptomyces colwelliae
GGGCAGGGGGCCGCCGCGGGGGTGCCGGGTGGCGGTGTTGTCCCGGAGTTGGAGGTCGCGCCGGCTCGTCAGGAGCGGCTCGACCAGCGCCCACCGGGCATCGGGCATCGGACAGGTCGCCGGGATTGGGACAGCGAAGGCGTGCGCCCATGTCTCCGGCATGGCCCCGACCTGGGCCGCCGGTCAGGACGCAGGGTCGGCGCCTGTTCACCCGCGTCGAGGACTACGGCCGCCGCACCGTCGTCTCGAGCTACGCGCCCTCCGTATCCGCACGGTCCTGGCAGCGCACACGCCGTAGGGGACGCCGACTCCCGGAGCCGGCGCCCCCTACACCTACGAGGTCTGTCAGAGTTCGTCCCTGGGGTTGGGGTTGGTGCCGTCGTTGAGGGCGATGGCCAGCAGGGCGGCTGCCTGGCGGGCGTCGGAGATCTCGGCCCCGGCGACGCTCGTGCTGGCGCCCTCGTCCGTGCCGTTGACGTGGCCGACGTAGACGTGGCTGACGTTGGCCCAGTTCCGGATCAGGGCGATCTGCTGGGAGCTGTAGGTGACCGAGCTGCCGCTGTCGAAGGAGGGCGCGACGCGGTCGGCCAGGGTACGGAAGCGGGACGCCTCCGAGATGCCGAAGATGATGCTGAGCAGACCGCGGGCTTGGTTGAGCCGGGACGAGCCGGTATTGGCCAGGTCGAACAGGGCCTGCGAGAGGGGGCCGGGGCCGACGGTGACACTGGTCAGGGACTGGTTGGCGACCCGGGAGAGGGCGTCGTAGCCCTCCCTGCCGACGAAGAAGTTGTCGTCGGTGCTCGACTCGTTGGGGACGTTCCGGATGAGGTTGAGGACGCGGTTGTGGGACGTGCCCACCGTGTAGACCCTCACCACGTACAGGTCACTAAGGCGCACCACGGCGTGCACGGTGGGCGCGGAGTGTCCCGGGGAGCTGATGACGACGTCGGCGAAGTTGTTCGTCCTCGTGTTGTCCAGGACGGTGACGGTGACGCGGTTGCCCCGCGTGTTGACCACCGGGCCGGTCAGGCGCGCGTGGGCCGTGCTGCGGGCCAGCGCTTCCAGGCTACTGAGCATGCTGCGGTAGCCCTCGGTGCCGTCGTCGATGTTCCAGTGGACCTGCGGGAAGTTGGTCTGCGCCACCTCCTGCGTATCGATCTTCACGCTGTGGGGCGCGGTGGCGGCGCCGGCCGCCCCGGGGGAGGACGTGCCGGATACCACGACCGCTCCCGCGAGGACGCACGGAAGGACCGCCGAGAGGCTGACACGTCGGACGACGCTGACACGCATGGGTTGCTCCGATCAGTAGGAGGACGGGGAGGACGCAGAGCCGTATATCCGGCCCGACCCCACCGAGACTCACAGCGGCGGAGTTGATTCGCACCCCCCTCCCACCAGGGAAATCAATCCCACGACCCTGAGCTGGGCCACGTCTCCTCGCCCTCGACCACGAACGCCACCCGCACCGCTCCGAAGCCATGACCCACCTCGCGATGATCAACCTCATGCCCCCGCAGACTCACCGGCGAAGCCACCCTGAACCGGCGCGGAACCGGACCCGGGACCACACACCGATCACCGGACCAAACGCTCAGTGAGCTCGCGCGCGGGACAGCTCACGCCATCACTGCTCGCGCGGGAGAGCTCACACCATCGCTGCCGGATCGCTGCGAGCACCAGGCAAGGGCGATCATGACTGCCGGGATGAGCGTGTCGTTCACCAGAACTCCCCCGGTGTTGCCCGGCGCGTGGTCACCGTGGACGAACCCCAGCGCGCCGATCGCCCACCATCGCTGCCAGGTCTCCAGCGTGGCTCGACGGGAGGTGCTGTGCCGGGTACGGATCAGTGCGCCGACGACTGCCACCAGCAGCCAGGCCCTGGGAGTCTCCGACCCGGCGATCAGCCGGGCACTGCGACCACTGGAAGAGAGCGGGCTGGTCCGCGTCACCCGCGACCCGCAACACGCACGGCGCCGACTCGTCGAACTCACCGCCACCGGCCGCGAGACCTACCACTTCGACGGCCTGGTGGTCAGCGACTACGACTCGGTCAACCTGCCGCACACCGCACACCGCACCGCGCGCACGGAGGACGAGGCCGCGGTGCAAGCCCTGCCCGCCGGGCTGGACGTGGAACTCCCGGGCAGTCCGAACCACTCCCACCTGGTGGACGAGGTCACCTCCGGCCGCCTCGACGAGCAGGTCGTCGACGTGGCTGTGACCCGGATGCTCGCCACTTCGGCCGGCTCAGCACGGGAGCTGGCCGAGTGACGCGTAACGCCCCGCTCAGTGACGCGTAACGCCCGCTCTGCGTAACGGAGTTGGTCAGGAGCCCGCCTGGCCGGCCTCAGCCTCGTCGAGACGCTCGCCTCTGGGGATCATCACCACCAGCAGCGCGGCAACCGCGATCGCGATCGCCCCGGCGAACAGCAGGAACCGTGGCCAGCCCGCGCCCCCGACACGAAGCCGCGGCGGCTGCGGCGGTCCGCCGTCGGACCTTCCACGAGGCTACTGTCTGCCAGGTGAGCACAGACGATGCGAACCGGCGCTGGACACGGTCCATGCCCGAGGCCTACGAACGCCACCTCGTGCCGGTCTTCTTCCGGCCCTTCGCCATCGACCTGGCCGCCAGGGTAGCGGCGCTGCGACCTCGCACCGTCCTGGAACTCGCCGCCGGAACCGGGGCGTTGACCTCGGCCCTGCTCACCGCGGTGCCCACGGCCACCGTGGTGGCGACCGACCTCAACGAAGCGATGGTCACCGCGGGATCGGCACGGGAACCGCGTGCGGACTGGCGGCAGGCGGACGCCCAACAGCTGCCCTTCGAGGACGGCCGCTTCGACCTCGTCGTGTGCCAGTTCGGGGTGATGTTCTTCCCCGACAGGCCCGCCGCCTACACCGAGGTGCGCCGGGTCCTCGCCCCGCAGGGACGGTTCTTGTTCAACAGCTGGGGCCCGCTGGCCTCGCACGGATTCGGGGCCGCCTTCCAGGCCGCCCTGGAAGAGTCCATGCCCGACGGAACACCCACGTTCCTGAAGGACGTGCCCCACGGCTACTGCGACCCGGC
The DNA here is from genome assembly GCF_048158785.1 of Streptomyces colwelliae. NCBI lineage: Bacteria > Bacillati > Actinomycetota > Actinomycetes > Kitasatosporales > Streptomycetaceae > Streptomyces > Streptomyces colwelliae. Next base: position 3,068 of record NZ_JBLTJC010000121.1, read on the forward strand.
CGCGGTCACCGCGGACCTCACGGCCGCCGGACTGACCCTGGCCACCGCCGAGGAGGTCACGCTGGAAGGCGTCGCGGAATCCGCGGCCTCCGTCGCCACCGGGTTCCTCACCGGCACACCGGTGAGCGCCGCCGTACAGGCCCGCGAAGACGCGCAGGCCCTCCAGGCCGCCGTCACGCAGAAGATGACGGACCGACTCGGAACCGGCCGCGTGACGGCGCCGATGACCGCGACCATCTACACAGCGCACCAGTAGGCAAGTGCCGGGCCGACAGGGCCTACCAGGGCACCGGCCGCCCGATCCGAGTGCCCTGGGGAGCAGGCCCTGGTCGCCCTCAAGCCTTGGCGGCCGGCCCCTGTTCGCCCACCCGGCCGGGTACTCCGCCAAGCAGCCCTGATCACGACGTGCCGAGCCCTTCCCAGCACAAGGGTTTGCGGGCCGGGATTGAAACCGTTCAATGCCCTCGCATCCACCTCGCTCGCCGGCTCCGCCCGGCGCGATCGCGAAGTAGCCGTGTGGAGAAAACAATTGCACGACGATTGACCCTGACCTCACCGCGCTCTACGTTACCCACGCCTCTCAAGTCTGAATCGATTCATCCATTCCGTACGAGCGAGGAGTCGTAGTGATCAGCAGGAGGAACATGCTCGCGGGCGCGGTCGCCACGGTCGCGGCAGCGACCGTCGACAGCGTGCCGGCGATGGCCGCGCCGGCATCCAGACAGGCGCAGGCGGAGACACAGCGCGACGGACTGCGCGTCACGGCGCCGACCGTGGAGTACGTCCAGCACCCGCTGGGGATCGATGCCCAACGCCCCCGGCTGAGCTGGCCGTTGGCCTCCGACCGGACGGGTGCGCGGCAGAGCGCCTATCAGATCCGCGTCGCCACCACCGCGTCGCGCCTGTCCCACCCGGACGTCTGGGACAGCGGAAAGGTCACGTCCGGCGAGTCGGTCCTCGTGTCCTACGGAGGTCCCGAACTCAAGCCCCGGACGCGCTATCACTGGTCCGTGCGCGTGTGGGAGGCCGACGGGCAGGTTTCCGGCTGGAGCGCTCCCTCGTGGTGGGAGACCGGACTGATGGACGCCGGGCAGTGGAGCGCGGACTGGATCTCCGCACCGGCGGGTCTCGTGGACGCACCGTCCTTCGAGGGCGGTTCCTGGATCTGGTTCCCCGAGGGCGATCCGACGAACAGCGTTCCTGCGGCCACTCGCTGGTTCCGTCATACCGCCCAACTGCCCGACGGAATAACGTCGGCCACGCTCGCCATCACCGCCGACAACGTGTATGCCGTCTCCCTGAACGGAGTTGAGGTCGCCCACACCGACCTCGACACGGACAACGAGGACTGGAAACGCCCGGCGGTGATCGACGTACTGGCGCGTGTGCGAGCCGGCGACAACGTTATCGCCGTCGCCGCCACCAACGCGACGGAAGGCCCGGCGGGGCTCGTCGCCACCCTTGTCGTCCGGACCGCCTCCGGTGAGCAGAAGGTGTTCACCGACGCCTCCTGGAAGGTCACGGACCAGGAACCGGCCGCCGGATGGCAGGAGTTGGGCTTCGACGACGGGGGCTGGCCGGCGGCCCGGGTGGCAGCGGCCTGGGGCAGCGGACCGTGGGGACGCGTCGTCCCGGTGTCGTACGCCGTCACGCAGCTCCGGCACGAATTCCGGCTGCCGCGCCGGAAGGTGGCCCGCGCACGCCTGTACGCCACGGCACTCGGCCTGTACGAGAGTCACCTCAACGGCAGCCGGGTGGGCCTCGACCAGCTCGCTCCCGGCTGGACGGACTATCGCACCCGCGTCCAGTACCAGACGTACGACGTCACCGAACTCCTACGGCCCGGCGCCAACGCCATCGGGGCGTATCTGGCACCCGGCTGGTACGCCGGCAACGTGGGCATGTTCGGGCCCGGTCAGTACGGCCAAGTCCCGGCGCTCCTGGCCCAGTTGGAGGTGGAGTACGCGGACGGGACGAGCGAGCGCATCGTGTCGGGCGCCGACTGGCGGGCCGCCGCCGGACCGATCGTCGCCGCCGATCTGCTGAACGGCGAGACGTACGACGCCCGCAAGGAGACCCCTGGTTGGGCCTCGCCCGGCTTCGACGACACGGGCTGGCTCGGCGTGCGCGGCATGGGTGGCGTCGGCGACATCGGCCCCGGTCTGATCGTCGCGCAGGTGGACGGCCCGGTGCGGGTGGAGCAGGAGCTGACACCGAAGAGCGTGACCCAACCCAAGCCCGGCGTCTACGTGTTGGACCTCGGCCAGAACATGGTCGGCTCGGTACGGCTGCGCGTCTCGGGTGACGCGGGGACGACCGTCCGGCTCAGGCACGCCGAGGTGCTCAACCCCGACGGCACCGTCTACACCGCGAACCTGCGGACCGCGGCGGCGACCGACACGTACACCCTCAAGGGCGGCAGGAAGGAGGAAGTCTACGAGCCGCGCTTCACCTTCCACGGTTTCCGGTACGTCGAGGTGACCGGATTCCCCGGCGCACCCTCGGCGAAAGCCGTCACCGGCCGCGTCATGCATACGTCCGCCCCCTTCACTCTCGACTTCGAGACCGACGTACCGATGCTCAACCAGCTGCACCACAACATCACTTGGGGCCAGCGCGGCAACTTCCTCTCCGTTCCGACCGATACCCCCGCACGCGACGAGCGCCTGGGCTGGACGGGAGACATCAACGTCTTCGCGCCCACGGCCGCGTACACGATGGAGTCGGCCCGCTTCCTGTCCAAGTGGCTCGTCGACCTCCGGGACTCCCGGACCGCGGAGGGCGCGTTCACGGACGTGGCACCGATGGTCGGCACGGTCGGCAACGGCACGGCCGGCTGGGGCGACGCGGGTGTCACGGTCCCCTGGTCCCTCTACCAGGCGTACGGCGACCGCCAAGTCCTCGCGGACGCCTGGCCGTCCGTCCAGTCCTGGCTGACGTACCTGGAGAAGAACAGCGACGGACTACTGCGCCCGGACCAGGGATACGGCGACTGGCTGAACGTCGACGACGAGACCCCCAAGGACGTCATCGCCACCGCGTACTTCGCGCACAGCGCCGACCTCGCGGCGCGGATGGCCGGCGAACTCGGCGAGGACACCACCCCGTACCGCGATCTCTTCGAGCGGATCCGGGCGGCCTTCCAGGACGCCTACGTCGCCTCCGACGGCCGCATCAAGGGCGATACGCAGACGGCGTACGTCCTGACGCTGTCGATGAACCTGCTGCCGGACGCGTCGCGTAAGGCCGCGGCCGACCGGCTCGTCGCGCTGATCGAGGCCAAGGACTGGCACCTGTCGACAGGGTTCCTCGGCACTCCCCGACTGCTGCCCGTCCTGACCGACACGGGCCACACCGACGTCGCCTACCGCCTCCTACAACAGCGCTCCTTCCCCAGCTGGGGCTACCAGATCGACCGGGGCTCCACCACCATGTGGGAACGCTGGGACTCCATCCGCCCCGACGGCAGCTTCCAGGACGCGGGCATGAACTCCTTCAACCACTACGCCTACGGCTCGGTGGGGGAATGGATGTACACGAACATCGCCGGCATCTCGGCGGGCCGGCCCGGCTACCGCGAGATCGTCATCCGCCCTCGCCCCGGCGGAGCCGTCACCACCGCCCGCGCCACGTTCACCTCGGTCTACGGCCCCGTCGCGACCAGTTGGCGGGAGCGGTCGGGCCGGTTCGCGCTGAGCTGCACGGTGCCGCCCAACACGACCGCCGAGGTGTGGATCCCCGCGTCCACCCCGGACGCGGTGACCCACACTCACGGGACGTACCTGCGCCAGGAGGACGACTGCGCGGTCTACCGGGTCGGCTCGGGCACCCACCGCTTCACCACCTGATCAAGGCGGCGCCTGGAGATCAGGGCCGGCATCAGGACCCTGCAAGAAAGGTGAGGCGCACCTTCCGCTCGAAATTGTCCCTGTTCGTATCGACCAGACACACCGACTGCCACGTCCCCAACTCCAGCCGCCCGCCCACCACTGGCAACGTCGCATGCGGCGGCACGAACGCCGGCAGGACATGGTCACGGCCGTGCCCGGGGCTGCCGTGGCGGTGCTGCCAGCGGTCGTCGGCGGGGAGGAGGGTGTGCAGGGCGGCGAGGAGGTCGTCGTCGCTGCCGGCGCCCGTCTCCAGGATCGCCACGCCGGCGGTGGCGTGGGGGACGAAGATGTTGAGGAGGCCGTCACGGCCGGCCGCCGCCTCCCGGAGGAAGGCCTCGCAGTCGCGGGTCAGGTCCATGACCCGCTCCCTGGAACCGGTGGCGACGTTCAGGACTCGGGTGGTGAAGGCAGCTGACATGCCTCCCATCCTGACCCATCCGCCGGGCACCACGCCCCGTCGATCGCCCGGCCTGTGATACGAGGGGCCCATTCCGCGAGACACCGTTGACCGTGGCACGCCATCTGACCTATTTTCGGCCGCATGTTGCGTTCAGTTCTGCTCACCACGCGCGGTCACATCGACCTGCTGCGGGTGGCCTCCGCCGCGTGTCGCCGCGGCCGCTGACGCCTTCTTCCGCCCCACCCTCTCTTCTCCCGCACTCCGCCGTGCCCGTGCACACCGTCGTGACACGGCGGCGTTGAGGCGTACCCCCCTTCTCACCGGACGCTCTCCCCCACCCGTGGAGCACCCATGAGCATCAGTCATGCCCCGCCCGACTCTTCGGAGCCGGATATTTCTCCTATATCCGGCTCGGCGAAGACCGATACGGACGATCACCCCTCCCTCGATCTCATCCCTCTCGTCCCCACCTCCTCACGCCGCGCCCGCGTCCCCCGCTGGCTGCGCCGCACCACCGGCCCGCTCGTGCTGCTCGCGCTGTGGCAACTCCTCAGCAGCACAGGCGTGTTGACCTCCGACGTACTCGCCTCGCCCGGGCGGATCGCCCAGGTCGGCTGGGACCAGATCGCCAGCGGTTCACTGCCCTCGGCCATGGCCACCTCGCTGCAACGGGTCGCCATCGGTCTGCTCCTCGGCACCGTCATCGGCACCGGACTCGCCCTGGTCTCCGGCCTGTTCAGGATCGGCGAGGATCTGGTCGACGCCCCGGTGCAGATGCTGCGGACCGTCCCCTTCGTAGGACTCATCCCGCTGTTCATCATCTGGTTCGGCATCGGCGAGGCCCCCAAGGTCGCCATCATCACGCTCGGTGTGACCTTCCCGCTCTACCTCAACGTCTACGCCGGAATCCGGGGCGTGGACAGCCAGTTGATCGAGGCCGGGGAGTCGCTCGGGCTGTCCCGTTGGGGGCTCGTACGGCATGTCGTGCTGCCGGGCGCGCTGCCCAACGCGATGACCGGGCTGCGCTACTCCCTCGGCATCGCCTGGCTGGCGCTCGTCTTCGCCGAGCAGATCAACGCGGACGCCGGGATCGGCTTCCTCATGGTGCAGGCCCGGGACTTCCTACAGACCGACGTGATCGTGGTCTGCCTGATCGTCTACGCCTTCCTCGGTCTGCTGGCCGACTTCCTCGTCCGTACCCTCGAAAGGCTGCTGCTGCAATGGCGACCGACGTTCACGGGCCGGTGACCACCAGGCCGGCGACCCCCTCGCCGGCGAGCACACAGGCGGTACGCGTCGAGGGGCTGACCCGCTCCTTCGACGGCCGTCCCGTCATCGACAAGCTTCAACTCGACGTGCGGCAGGGCGAGTTCGTGGCACTGCTCGGCCGCAGCGGCTGTGGCAAGTCCACGTTGCTGCGCATCCTCGCCGGGCTGGACCGGGACATCGAGGGCACCGTCCTCGTGCCGCGTCGCAAGGCCGTCGCGTTCCAGGCGCCCCGGCTGATGCCGTGGAAGAAGGTCTGGCGCAACGTCCTGCTCGGGCTGCCCGGCAAGCCCGAACGGGCCGTGGCGGAGCGGGCGTTGGCGGAGGTCGGGCTCGGGGACCACTCCGACGCGTGGCCCAAGACGCTGTCCGGCGGTGAGGCCCAGCGCGCCTCGCTGGCCCGTGCCCTGGTGCGCGAGCCTGATCTGCTGCTGCTCGACGAGCCGTTCGGGGCGCTCGACGCGCTCACCCGCATCAAGGCCCAGCGGTTGGTGGGCGAGCTGTGGCAACGGCGGGGCTGTGCCGTCCTGTTGGTGACCCACGACGTCGAGGAGGCCGTGCTGCTGGCCGACCGGGTCCTGGTGATGGACGACGGAGTCATCGCGCACGAGCAGCGCGTCGACCTCGACCGGCCGCGCGACATCACCGATCCCCGGTTCGCGGAACTGCGCGCCGGACTCCTGGAACGCCTCGGCGTCGACACCGCCGCCGAAGCCGCCTGAACTCCCCCACGCCTCAACCCAGTTACCGAGATCGGATCATCCGTCATGCGACGACGCCTCGCCCCCGCCGCCCTGCTCCTCCCCCTCGCCCTCCTGCTCTCCGCCTGCGGCGGGAACTCGGCCGCCGAGACCTCGACGGGCACCGACGGCAAGGGCTCCCTCACGCTCAACGTCGGTGACCAGAAAGGCGGTTCGGAGGCGGTGCTGCGGGCCGCCGGTGAACTCAAGAACCTGGACTACAAGATCAAGTGGTCCACGTTCACCTCCGGCCCGCCACTCCTGGAGGCCGTCAACGCGAAGGCCGTCGACATCGGCGGCGTCGGCAACACCCCGCCGGTGTTCGCGGCGGGCGCGGGCTCCAAGATCAAGGTGGTGGCAGCCTGGCACGGCACGTCCAAGGGCGACGCCGTCCTCGTACCGAAGGACTCGAAGCTGACCTCGCCCCAGCAGCTCAAGGGCAGGTCCATCGCCGTGGCGCAGGGTTCGTCCGCGCACTTCCAGCTGGTCGCCTCCCTCAAGGCGGCCGGGCTCACGCTCTCCGACGTCAAGGTCAAATACCTCCAACCGGCCGACGCCCTGGCCGCGTTCACCTCCGGCAAGGTCGACGCGTGGGCGGTGTGGGACCCGTACACCTCGCAGACCCTCCAGGCCAAGCAGGGCCGCGTCCTCACCACCGGCCAGGGCGTGACCAACGGGCTCACCTTCCAGGTGGCGGCGCCGGGCGCGCTGGCGGACAAGAAGAAGTCCGCCGCCATCAAGGACTACCTCGACCGGCTCCGGCGCGCCCAGACATGGGTGTTCTCGCACCAGGAGGAGTGGGCCAAGGTGTGGGCGAAGGACACCGGGCTGCCGTACGAGGTGGCGCTGGCGTCGGTGAAGCGGACCAACTCCACCCGGGTGTCGGTCGCGGTCGACAAGCCGCTCATCGCCTCCGAGCAGCAGATCGCCGACACCTTCACCGGGCTCAAGCTGATACCGCGGAAGGTGGACTTCGCCGACTTCGTGGACACGCGCTACAACGGCGACCTGCCGGCCTCCACCTCCGCTCCGCGCACCACGGGAGGTTCGTGACATGAGCGTGCGTCTGCACTGGTTCCTGCCTACCGGCGGCGACGGCCGTACGCTCGTCGACCGGCACGCCTACGGGCCCAACCGCGCCGGGGCGGTCCGTGGGGTGCGGCCGCCGGACATCGAGTACCTCGCCCAAATAGCCAAGGCCGCCGAGCAGTTGGGCTTCGAGGCGGTGCTGACGCCGACCGGCACGTGGTGCGAGGACGCCTGGCTGACCACCGTGGCGCTGGCCCAGCACACCGAGCGGCTGAAGTTCCTGGTGGCGTTCCGGCCGGGGGTGATTTCACCGACGCTGGCCGCGCAGATGGCGGCGACCTATCAACGCCTCACGCGGGGGCGGCTGTTGCTCAATGTCGTGACCGGCGGCGACTCGGCCGAGCAGCGCCGCTTCGGCGACCGTCTCGGCCACGACCAGCGGTACGCCCGTACGGACGAGTTCCTGTCGGTCGTACGAGGGGTGTGGCGGGGAGAGCCGTACGACTTCGACGGTGTCCACTACCAGGTCGAGGGCGGGCTGACGGCGCTGCCGCCCGATCCAGTGCCGCAGGTGTTCTTCGGTGGGTCGTCGGCGGCGGCCGGGCCGGTTGCCGCCCGGCATGCGGACGTGTATCTCACCTGGGGAGAACCGCCTGCGCAGGTCAAGGAGAAGATCGACTGGATTCGCGGGCTCGCCGAGCGGGAGGGGCGGGACGTGCGGTTCGGGGTGCGGCTGCACACCATCTCGCGGGACTCGTCGGCCGAGGCGTGGGCGACCGCGAACCGGCTGCTCGACGATCTCGACGCCGACACGATCGCGGCCGCGCAGGCGGCGCTCGGGCGCAGCGAGTCGGTGGGCCAGCGGCGGATGCTGGCCCTGCACGGCGGTTCGCGGGACGAGTTGGAGATCCACCCGAACCTGTGGGCGGGCGTCGGTCTCGTCCGGGGTGGCGCGGGGACCGCGCTGGTGGGCAGCCATGCCGAGGTCGCCGATCTGATCGAGGAGTACCACTCGCTGGGCGTCGAGCACTTCGTGCTCTCCGGGTATCCGCATCTGGAGGAGGCGTACTGGTTCGGGGAGGGCGTGATTCCCGAGCTGGCGGCGCGTGGGCTGGTCGAGGGGGCGGCTCGGGCGGGTGGTCCGTTCCTGGTGGGCAGCGGGCGCTGAGCGCGCGGGAAGATCCACGGCCCGGGTGCTGTTCGTAGAAATGTGAACAACACGCGTGAGGTCGACGTGGTCGTCATAGGCGCCGGGCAGGCGGGCCTGGCCGGCGCCTATCACCTGCGGCGCACCGGTTTCGAGCCGGAGCGCGACTTCGTGGTGCTGGACCACGCGCCCGCGCCGGGCGGCGCCTGGCAGTTCCGGTGGCCGTCGTTGACGTACGGCAAGGTGCACGGGATGCACGCGCTGCCGGGCATGGAACTCACGGACGCCGATCCGGCCCGCCCGTCCGCCGAGGTGATCGCCGAGTACTTCGCCGCCTACGAGCGGGCCTTCGACCTGCGGGTGCGGCGGCCGGTGGACGTGAAGGCCGTGCGGGAGGGCGTGGACGGGCGGCTGCTCGTCGAGACGTCCGACGACGGTACGTGGTCGACGCGGGCGGTGATCAATGCGACCGGGACGTGGGACCGGCCGTTCTGGCCGCGCTATCCGGGTCAAGAGACGTTCCGGGGGCGGCAGTTGCACACCGCGCAGTATCCGGGGCCCGCGGAGTTCGCCGGGTTGCGGGTGGTCGTGGTGGGCGGGGGCGCGTCCGGCACCCAGCATCTGATGGAGCTCGCGCCGTACGCGGCCGCCACCACGTGGGTGACCCGGCGTCCGCCGGTGTTCCGCGAGGGGCCCTTCACCGAGGACGTGGGCCGGGCGGCCGTGGCGCTGGTGGAGGAGCGGGTACGGCAGGGGCTGCCGCCGAAGAGTGTCGTGTCCGTGACCGGGCTGCCGTTGAACGACGCGATACGGCAGGCGATCGCGGACGGGGTCCTGGACCGGCAGCCGATGTTCGACCGCATCACGTCCGACGGGGTGGACTGGGACGACGGCCGGCATGTGGACGCCGATGTCATCCTCTGGGCAACCGGATTCCGGGCCGCGATCGACCACCTGGCACCGCTGAAACTGCGCGAGCCGGGTGGCGGCATCCGCGTCGAGGGAACACGCGCGGTCGCCGATCCACGTGTCCATCTCGTCGGCTACGGACCGTCGGCAAGCACCATCGGCGCGAACCGGGCGGGGCGCGCGGCCGTACGGGACATCAGGCGGTTGCTGGCTGGGGAGCCGGTGGCGGTCTGAAGGTGTTCGGGGCGGCCGCTTCACGGGCGGGGCGGAGATGCCGTGTCGAGGGCGCGCACGAAGCAAGGGCGCGCTGAGGGACGGTCGACGCGCGAGCGGTGGAATTTACGATCCCGTTCGAGGCCATTTCGAAGAGGGCCGAGCTGGACAGTACCGGTCGGCCAAGGGTCTTTTAAGGGGCGCGAGGAACTGCGCGACCAGCCACAGCGAAGCCGCACCCGCCAACGAAACACAAGCCACCCACCCCAAAACGCGCACAGGGTCCAACGCCACCCCGCCCACCGCACAGACCGTCCGCGATCAACTCCACACAGCCCCGCGACATTTCAGGCGGCGCCGGCCGGAAAGCCGAGCGCCGCCCTACCGCGTCCCGCGCGGGTCACTTCGTGGGCGACGCGCTGTTCTTCTGGGCCGCGTTGAACTCGGTGACGTTGCGCTGGTGTTCCTCGTAGGTGGCCGCGAAGCGGGTGTCGCCGGGCTTGACCGTGACGAAGTACAGCCAGTCGCCCGGGGGCGGGTTGATCGCGGCGCGCATCGCCTCCTCGCCCGGGTTGTCGATCGGGGTGGGCGGCAGGCCCATGCGCTGGTAGGAGTTGTAGGGGCTGTCGAGCCGGGTGTCGCTGCCGGTGGTCTTCAACGTGGCGCGGTTCAGGGCGTAGTTGATGGTGGAGTCCATCTGGAGCGGCATGCCGCGCTCCAGTCGGTTGAAGATGACCCGGGCCACCTTCCCCATGTCGGCCTTGGACGCCGCCTCGGCCTGCACGATGCTGGCGATGGTGACGGCCTGATAGACGTTCATCGCGTTGCGCTGCGCGCCGGCGGCGACCGGGGCGCCGTTGAACTTCTGGTTCGCGGTGTTGACCATGAATGACAGGAGCGACGTGGGCGTCGACTTCTTCTCCAGCGGATACGTCGCCGGGAAGAGATAGCCCTCGGGGTTGCCCTCCGCGTCGTTCGGCAGCTTCAGGCCGGCCTTCGCGATCGACTTCTTGGTGGTCCCGACCGGCAGCGCGAGGACCTTGTCCACGGCTTCGTAGATCTGACCCGACCGCCAGCCCTCCGGGATGACCAGCGACGTGGGACGCGTGTCCCCCTCGCTCTCGAGGCTCAGCAGCGGCACCGCCACGGCGGTGCCGGCCACGACGGCCCCCGTCGCGATGAGGGCGACCCGGCCCCTGCGGGTCAGTCGAATCGTGCTCCGTGGCGGAGTGTTCATCTGCATGCGGGCACGGTAACCCGTATATCGTCACAAACCCGGCATATCTTCAGCTTGTCGGTTCCAGTTGGGCATCCCGGCGTACGAGGGCCGCGTACCGCCCGTCCTGTTCGAGCAGTTCCTCGTGCGTGCCCCGCTCCGCGACCTGCCCGGAGTCGAGGACCACGATCTGGTCGGCGCTCCGGATGGTGGACAGCCGGTGGGCGATGGTGAGCGTCGTGCGGTTGGCCGACAGGGCGTCGATGGCGTCCTGGACGGCGGCTTCGGTGCGGTTGTCCAGCGCGCTGGTCGCCTCGTCCAGGATGAGGACCGGCGGGTCGCGCAGGATGGTGCGGGCGATGGCCAGGCGCTGCTTCTCACCGCCGGAGAACCGGTGGCCGCGCTCACCGACGATCGTGTCGTACCCGTCGGGCAGGCCCGCGATGTGCTCGTGGATCTGCGCCGCGCGCGCCGCCGTGTGCAGCTCCTCGTCGGTGGCGTCCGGCTTGGCGAAGCGGAGGTTCTCGGCGACCGAGGCATGGAAGAGGTACGTCTCCTGGGAGACGACGCCGACGGCACGCGCGAGCGTGTCGAAGTCCAGGTCGCGGACATCGACCCCGTCGAGGGTGACCCGGCCGCCCGTCACGTCGTAGAGCCGGGGCGCGAGATAGCCGAGGGTCGACTTCCCGGCGCCGGTCGGGCCGACGATCGCGAGGCTGTTGCCTGCCGGGACGGCGATGTCGACGCCGTCGAGGATCGGGCCGCTCTTGTCGTCGTAGTGGAACTCGACGCCCTCGAACCGGACTTCGCCCTTGATGGTGTCGAGGTGGACCGGGTTCTCGCGCTCGGTGATGTCGATCGGCAGGTCGAGGTACTCGAAGATGCGCGCGAAGAGCGCCAGCGAGGTCTGGATCTGGACGCCGGTCGACAGGAGGCTGACGGCCGGGCGGAACAGGCCCTGCTGGAGCGAGACGAAGGCGACGATGGTGCCGATCGAGGCGTCCGGGCCACCCAGGTGGAGGGTCATGCCGGCCGTCCAGTAGATGACGGCGGGCATCGCGGCCATGACGATCGAGATGACGGCCATGCGCCAGCGCCCGGCCATGTTCGACCTGACCTCGAGGTCGACCAGTCCCTCGGACTCCTCCGAGAAGGAGCGGGTGAGCGAGTCGGAGCGGCCCATGGTGCGGCCGAGCAGGATGCCGCTGACGGACAGCGACTCGGTGACCGTGGCGGCCATCTCGGCCATCTGCTTCTGGCGTTGGGTGGCGATCCTCTTGCGTTCGTTGCCGACGCGGCGGCTGATCCACACGAAGACCGGGAGCAACAGCAGCGAGACGACGGTCAACCGCCAGTCCAGGGCGATCATCGCGATGATCGTGGCGACCACGCTGGTCAGGTTGGAGACCAGGGAGGTGGCCGTGGAGGTGACGGTGGCCTGCATGCCGCCGATGTCGTTGGCTATGCGGGACTGGACCTCGCCGGTGCGGGTCCGGGTGAAGAAAGCGAGCGACATGCGTTGCAGGCGGCCGTAGACCGCTGTGCGCAGGTCGTGCATGACGCGCTGGCCGACCGTCGTGGAGATCAGGGTCTGTAGCACGCCGAAGATGCTGGTCAGGACGGCGCTCAGGATCATGCCGAGCGCGAGCAGGCTCAGCAGGCCGGTGCGGTTCTGCGGGATGGCGACGTCCAGCGTCTCCTTCAGCAGGAACGGGGTCGCCACGGTGACCAGGGAAGCGGCACCGACCAGGAGGCCGACGACCGCGAGCCGAGCACGGTAGGGCTTGAAGAGCTTGAGGATGCGGCGCACCTGCCGAGGCTGGTCGGTCGAGGTGCCGGGGGACGGTGTCCAGTTGATGTCGTCGCGGGGCATGGTCTCCTACGGATGGTGAGGCGATCAGGACTGGTCGAGCACTCAGAACTCATGGAGCGATGAGGCTCGATGGAGCATAGCTCATTGTTACCTATACTCACAATGAACCTAGTCCTGATATTGTTCCCGTATGACCACCCCCGATTCCGACGGCCTGCTCGCGGAGCAGCTGCTGCGGCTCACCCGCCGGGTGCACCGCATCCAGAAGCGCCACCTGGAGCAGCGCGACCTCGGCATCACCCCCGCCCAGTCCCGGCTGCTGCGCACCCTCGCGCACTTCGACTCCCCGCCGCGCATGGCCGACCTCGCCGAGCGTCTGGAGGTGGTGCCGCGCGCCGTGACGACACTGGTCGACGGCCTTGAGGCGAGCGGCAAGGTGCGGCGGGCGCCCGATCCGTCCAACCGCCGGGTGATCCGCATCGAGATCACGGACGACGGCCGCAAGGCACTGAGCGAGCTGCGGAGCGCGCGGCGCGGGGCGGCGGACGAGATTCTGGCGCCGCTCACGGATGTGGAGCGCGAGGTGTTGCGGACGCTGCTGGACACGTTGGTGGATGGGGCACCTGGTGCGCATGAAGGGCATGACGTCCATGGGGTGCACGAGGGGCATGGGCACGGGCGGTCCTGCTGACCCGCCGACCCGCTGACCCGCCGACCCGCTGACCCGCTGACCCGTATCAACGCTGCCGCCGGAGACCAGGTTCGCGGCGCTCCGGTTCATCCGGTCCCTCCGGTTCATCCGGCGCCTTCGGGTCAGGGGATTACTCCGGCCAGTTCGAGGCCTTGATGCGCTCCACGAAGTCGCCGCGCACGAAGCCCGGTACGAAGTGCTCCAGCACGTCCGCCTTGATGTTGCCGAAGGTGGTCTCGGGGCGATCCCTGATGCCCTCGGTGAAGGCGGCGAGGATCCCGTTCTTGAAGTCCGGGCGGGGGTGTGCCGCCACGACGGCCGCGCGCTGCTCGTCGGAGACGGCGTCGTAGCCGATGCCCACGACGTCCAGCGACACACCCCGGTTGACCAGGGCGATCTCGGCGGACATGTGCAGCGGGATCTCCTGCGTGGTGTGCAGGGCGATGCTCGCCCAGACCCGGTCGGCCGGCTCACCGGCGATGCCGTGGGCGTGCAGGAACCGGCGGGCCTCGTCCGCACCATCGATCTCGAAACGTTGGTCGGTACGGCGGAACTTCTCGGTGAGCCCGAGGTCGTGGAACATCGCGGCCACGTAGAGCAGCTCGGGGTCGTACGCGAGCCCCTGCTCCCGGCCGCGCAGGGCGCCCCACAGGAACACCCGCCGGGAGTGGTCGAACAGCAACGGCGACGCGGCCTCGCGCACCAGCTCGGTCGCCTCCCGCACCAGGGCGGTGTCCGGGATCTCCACGCCTGCGATCACTTCGCTCATCGTTCTTCCCTCTCCTCGATGTCGTGCGACCCGGTCTCTCGTGACTCGGTCTCTCGTGACGCGATCTCTTGTGACGCGATCTCTTGTGACTCCAGGATCGTCGGCGGCGTACGCTGGGGCCATGTCCTCACAGCCAGGAGAACCACAGATTCGGACATGGCTTCAGACGTGGCTTCGGGCATGGATTCAGACATGACACATCGGGTCGGATTCCTCGTCTTCGACGGCGTGACCATGCTCGACGTCAGCGGCCCCGCCGAGGTGCTGCACGAGCCGGGCCGGCGCGGCCACCCCTACGAGCTGGTGCTCGTCTCACCGCACGGCGGCACGGTGACCGCCTCCAATGGGCTGACGCTGACCGGTACGGTGACCGCGGCCGACGCCGGGCCGGTCGACACGGTGGTGGTCGCCGGGGGCGAACGGCTGGCCCAACAGGCGCCCGGGGAAGAGCTGTTGACCGCTGCCCGTACCCTCATCGACCACACCGCCCGGGTCACGTCCGTCTGCACGGGCGCCTTCGTCCTCGCCCAACTCGGCCTGCTGGACGGCCGGTCGGCCACGACCCACTGGCGGCACGCGGAGACACTCGCCCGCCGTTACCCTCAAGTGCGCGTCGAGCCGGACGCCATCCACATCCGCGACGGGCGCTTCGTCACCTCGGCGGGCATCAGCGCCGGCATCGACCTGGCGCTCGCCCTCGTCGAGGACGATCACGGAGCGGACGTGGCCAGGGACATCGCGCGCGAGTTGGTCGTCTTCATGCAACGCCCGGGCGGGCAGTCACAGTTCTCCGCCGCCACCGCCACCCCACCACCGCGCACCGATCCGCTACGGTCGCTGATCGCCTCGGTGTTGGCCGACCCGGCCGCCGACCACAGCCTGCCCGCCATGGCGGCGACCGTGGCGGTCAGCCCCCGCCACCTGACGCGGCTCTTCCGCACCGAACTCGGTACCACGCCCGCCCGTTGGGTCGAACGGGTCCGTCTCGACCGCGCCCAGCATCTCCTCCTCGAAGGCCACAGCGTCACCTCCGCCGCACACCACAGCGGGCTCGGCACCGACGAGACCCTCCGCCGCGCCTTCGCCCGCCACTTGGACACGACACCGACGCACTATCGCAGCCGTTTCGCCAGTACGCGCGGGCAGTCATCGATGCCGTGAGCCGCGGCCGACCGGCTTCGGTTCACGCCTGCGCGGCGTCAACTCCCGCCTGCGCGAAAGGCTCTGTTGACGTCGCGGTAGCGCGCAGTCCTGTCAGCAACGCGGCCAGGATGCGCGTCAGTTGGGGTTCGACGTCGACCAGTGCGTGCGCCAACTCGGGACGGGATTCGTAGAGCGTTCGGAGGCGCGTACCGGGGGCGGCCATCTGCAACAGCGCCCCGGCCATGCTCGTCGCCGTGGCGATCACATCGATGGCCGCCCGCTCGGCGATCGCGAGCATCCGGCACAACTCGGTCACCAGCGAGGCGACTACGCCGAGTACGACCGTCTTGAACTCGTACACCGAGTCGAGTGAGACGTTGCGTTCCAGGTTCAACGGCGCCTGCGCGAGGAGATCGCAGAAGAACGGCCGCGCGACGAGCGACCGCGCGATGACGGCGGCGACCGCGTCGGAATCCCCGTCGGCGGCTTCGCTCAACCGCGCCCGAAGCTCCGCCGACCAGTCCTCCCAGCCTTCGGCGGTCAGCGCCAGGAAGATCTGCTCCCGGGTCTCGAAGTACCGCAGCATCGCGGACTTGTGCATGCCCACGGCGGCGGCGATGTCCGTGAGCGTGACCTCGCGCACGCTGCGTTCGGCTCCGAGGGATCTGGCGGCGTCGAGGATCGCGCGCTCGCGCTGCTGTTTGGCCGCCGCGCTGCGGGCGCGCTGGGGACTGGGCGTGCTCATGACCCAGAGCGTAGCGCAACTTGGTTGCATTAATTTAGCGCAACAGGGTTGCACTAATAACGAAACAGTGTTTTGCTAGCTACATGACTCAGACATGGTTCATCACCGGTTCGTCCCGCGGCTTCGGCCGCAACCTCACCGTCGCGGCCCTGGAGGCCGGCGACCAGGTCGTCGCGACGGCACGCAAGCCGGAGCAGCTGGACGACCTCGTGGAGAAGTACGGCGACCAGGTACTCCCCGTAGCGCTCGACGTCACCGACCGGGCGGCCGCAACGGCAGCCCTCCAGGCGGGAGTCGACCGCTTCGGCGGGATCGACGTGGTCGTGAACAACGCCGGGTACGCCAACCTCTCCCCGGTCGAGACGACACCGGAGGACGACTTCCGCCGACAGTTCGACACGAACTTCTGGGGCGTCTACAACGTCTCGACGACAGCGCTCCCGATCCTGAAGGCGCAGGGCGCGGGCACGGTCGTACAGTTCTCGTCCGTCGGCGGCCGGGTCGGCGGGAATCCCGGTCTCGGGTCGTATCAGGCGGCGAAGTTCGCGGTCGACGGCTTCACGCGCGTGCTCGCGGCCGAGACCGCGCCGTTCGGCATCAGGTATCTCGTCGTGGAACCGGGTGGCTTCGCGACCGACTGGGCCGGTTCGTCGATGCAGATCCCGGAGGTTCCGCCGGAGTACGACGAGACCGTCGGCGCGGTGATACGCCTCTTCGACGGTCCCGTGACCGCCGCAGGCGACCCCAAGCGGGCCGGGGAGATCCTGGTCCGGCTCGTCAAGCAGCCGAACCTCCCCTCTCATCTCCTCCTGGGTGTCATCGCGGTCGAGATGGCGCAGAGCTACTCACGCGACCAGATCACGCAGGCGGCCGTATGGGAAGCGGTGAGCCGCTCGGCCGACTTCGACCAGGACTACCCGGTCGACCTCGTCGACACCAAGGCGTAGGAAACCGCCCCACCCGGGTCACCGAAAACGGGCCGCGACTCCCCCACCGTAGAAACGGAGCAGGAGCCGCAGCCCGCCACGACGAACTGACGCAACATCAACTGGCCTCGGGGGCAGTCTCCTTGACGCGCTGCGCGGGGATCTCCGCCTCTTCCGGCACACCCTCGTCTTCTACGGCTTCTTCTACGTCCGTGATCTCGCCGTCGAGGACCTTCTTGGCCTTCTCGATGTCGAGGGCACCCTCCCAGCGGGAGACCGCGAAGACGGCGACGCAGTTGCCGAGGAGGTTGGTGACGACGCGCATCGAGTCCATGATGCGGTCCACGCCGAGGAGCAGGGCGACCGCGCCGGCCGGGATCGCGCCCAGCGAGGAGGCGGTCGCGGACAGGGCTAGGAAGGCCGAACCAGGGATGCCGGCCATGCCCTTGCTGGTCAGCATGAGCACCAGGACGACGGTGATCTGCTGGCCGAGGCTGAGGTCGACGCCGACGGCCTGGGCGATGAACAGGGTGCCGATGGAGAGGTAGAGCGAGGCGCCGTCGAGGTTGAAGGAGTAGCCGGTGGGCAGCACCAGGCCGACCGCGTCGTCCCGGGCGCCGGCCTTGCGCAGCTTCTGCATCACGCGCGGCATGACGGACTCGGTGGAGGCGGTGCCGAGCGCGAGGAGCATCTCCTCCCGGATGTAGCGGAGGAACTTCCAGAGGCTGAGCCCGGTGACCAGCCGCAGCGCGACGGCGAGCAGTGCGACGAAGAGCGCGGCGGCGACGTAGCAGAGGATGATCAGCTTGGCGTAGGTCTTGATCACGCCGAGCCCGTACTGGCCGACGAGGACGGCCATCGCGCCGAAGACGGCGAGCGGGGCGAGCCGCATGACGAAGCCGACGATCGCGAAGATGATCTCCTGAGCCTGCTCGATCGCGGGTAGGACCTTCGGCACCTTGGTGTGGCCGAGGTGGAGCAGCGCGGCGCCCACCAGGCAGGCCAGGATGAGGACTTGGAGCAGGGAGTTCTCGGCGAAGGCGCCGATGAAGCTGGTGGGCAGCGCGTTGACGATGAACTCGGTCGTCGAGGGCAGCGCGGCGCCGCCCGTCTTCGCGTCCACCGCCGAGGTGTTGAGCGTGGCCGGGTCGACGTGCATCCCGGAGCCGGGCTGGACGACGTTGGCGAGGACCAGGCCGATGATCAGCGCCGCGGTGCTGGCGACCTCGAACCAGATCAGCGCCTTGAGGCCGATCCGGCCGAAGGCCTTGAGGTCACCGGCCTTGGCGATGCCGACGACGACCACGCAGAACACGAGGGGCGAGATGATCGTCTTGATGAGCCGGGTGAATCCGTCGCCGAGGGGCTGGAGGTCCGTGGCCACGTCGGGCCACAGCTTTCCGACGAGGATTCCGAGGACGAGCGCGCAGGCGACCTGCGCGAAGAGTGAGGTACGCAGTATGCGTGCGACGCGTCGCGGCAGAGGCGGGACGGACGGCGGCACGGGCACTCCTTGAGGGGGGACGGTCGTTCGCGGAAGACGATGGGGGGCGACTTCTGCGATACGGAAAGCGGCTTCCGAGTGGACACTTTGAAGCCGTTGTTGATCGCCCGGAAAACCTCCGTGTGACGGCCGTGTAAATCACACATCTGAGTGACGCATCGCACGCATAGCAGGTCAGCAGCCGCTGCGGTCCTCGGTGAGCACCCCCTGCGCGGTCTTCAGCGAACGGTCGTAGCAGCCGCCCGAGCCGTACAGCCGGTAGCGCTCACTCGACGTCCCGACCGCGTGCCGCTGGTCACGGGGCACGTTCAGCGTGTAGGTCGCGTCCCCGGTGTAGGTGTCGTCGAGCCGCGACCACCCGGTCCGCCGCCCGTCCTGCGTGTCGACGACCGCCGCCCGGTCGCCCAGCGTGAGAACGGTACGCAGCCGGTCGTCCGTCCCGATCGTCGTCGAACCGTTCATCGTGTACGTCCGGTGCATGGCCGTCGTCCGGGCCGGTCCACGTCCGTCGACGGTCACCGACTCGTCGTCCGTCCAGGTCGCGTCGAGCCCGTCCATGTTCTCGCCGTCGATCCAACGGTGTACGGAGGTGTTCGCGAGCGTCCGGTCGACGGTGGTCCGCACCCGGCCGTGCGAGGTGTCGACGTACCCGGCCGTGGTCAGCCGATGGCCCGCGTCGGTGTCGACGCGTTCCTCCGAACCGGGCGTGTACGTCGAGGAGTTGGCGAGCTCGCCGACCCGGTCGAGGGTGAGCTTTCCGGTGACCTGGGCGCGCTGCGCGTCCTGCCAGACGAGCACGTTCACCGGCGCGCTCCAACCGCTCTGCCCCTCGGGCACGCCCACGACGGAGACGTCGACGTGGTGCGGGCGGCCGTCGTTGAGCAGCCCGGCGAAGGGCGTGAGGTCGTATTCGATCGGCTTCACGTCGAAGGCACGCGGGCCGGGAATGACGTACCAGAGGAAGGGGTCGGACCAGCCGCCGGTCCACACGTTCGGGAACGGGGCGGCGATTCCGGCGAGTTGACCGTCGACCTTGATCTGCACCTCGCGGTAGGGGCCCTTGTCCGCCTGGCAGGAGTACGGGGCCGAGTCGGGCACGGCGAGGTACCAGAACTCCTCGCAGCCTCCGCCGGATCCGGTCGCGTAGACCTCGGCGACGATGCGTTCGGTGTTGCGCGGGGTGGTGAGGGTGGAGTCGGCGGCGAGGGTGAGGACGCGGTCGGGGGTCTGCGCCGCAGCGGGTCTGCCCTCGTAGAACGTCAGCGTGGCCTTGACGCCGATGACTCCGGTGTACGTGTCGTCGACGACGTTGCCGATGAGCATCTCGACGTCCTGCGCGCTGCGGAAGGTGGCGCTGTAGCGGGTGACGTCCTTCTCGACGGTCCAGGCGATGCCGTCGGGCGAGGGCTCCGGCGTCGACGTACGGAGGATCTCGACGCCGCCGACGTGCAGGTAGCCGAGCCGGTCGTACTGCCGTCCGGCGACCGTCCCGTCCAGCCTGAGTACGACCTTGCTCCAGCGGTCGCCGCAGGCCGTGGGCGGGGCGTAAGTGCCCTTGTACGGGGTGAAGTCCCGGAACTCGGTGTCGGCGAGGGTGACGTGGCAGGACTTCGTCGCGGGTTTGGCAACGGGCGGGGCGGCGGTGAGGGGATCGTGCCAGTCGGTGCCGAACTCGGCGGGGACGTCTGCGACTTGGGCCTTCGCGTCGACCGCTCGGGGCTTCGTATCGACCGCTTGGGTCTTCGTGTCGGACGCTTGTGCGGGGCTCGCCCCGAGGAGGGCGCTCGCCAGGAGGGTCGCTCCGGCGAGCATGGACATGACTATCCGACTTCTCATGGGCGGTGTTCTACCCCTTGAGGTCCGCCCTGTCCCCCATCAGCACCACGGGATGCCGGTCCGGGTCGAGCGTGCGCAGCAGGTACTCCATCGCCTCCTTGGACAGGCTGACGCAGGCCGACGTACCGCTGCCGTGGTCCAGGTGCAGCCAGATCCCGCCACCCTTGTCCTCGCCCATGGGCTGCTCCGCGTCGTCGGGCGGGGTGCCGGGGACGCGGTTGTAGTCGATGGCGATGACGTAGTCGAAGTCGTGCCAGTGCGACTCGTCCCAGTCGCGCGGCGCCTCGTACGACTCGTCCTGGGAGTACGGGAGTGCCGTGCCCGGGTCGTCGAGGACACCGCCCGCGGCGGTCAGCGTGAACACGCCGACCGGGCTGCGCTTGTCGTCGAGGTGATGGTCGGTGGTCCAGCCCAGCTTGCCGTTGTGCGCGGGCCAGCCGGCGGCCCGGTCCCAGGTGGAATCGTTCTTGGTGAACAGGACGGCGGTGGAGTCCGGGGAGTCCTTGCCGTCGCCGTAGACCGTCAGGACCTGGGTCGTGTCGGTGGGGATCGCGCGCTGGAGCCGGTCGCCGACGGCCGGGATGCGGGTCGGGTCCTGGGTGGCCACGGCCCGTTTCGGGTGGGTCGCCTGTGCGCCGGGTCTCCCTTCCGTGCCACCGGGGTGTCCGGTGTGCGTACTGCCACACGCGGACAGGGTCGTCATCGTCAGGAGGGAACCGAGAGCCGCCATCGCGACCGTCGCACGTCGTGTGCCGCCACTCTGCATCGGGCCATGGTCACATCGCATTCGGCGGCATTGTGTGAGGTCACGGACATCTCGCCCCTGATGGGTGAACGCCGGTTCTGACCCCTGGCAGGGAAAACCGCTTGCCCCGGACCACGCTGCGACGCGAACCTTTCACAGTTTGTTGCCGTACTCCGCTCGCGGTGTGTTGCCGCGCTCCGCGATTCCTCCTTCCCCCTTCCCGCCTGAACAAGAGCCACTGGGACGTCATGCAGATTCAAGACCTTCCGTATCCCGACCCGGGTGTGCCCGACGCGCGCTCGGGGCCCCGATTCCTGTGGTGGCTCGGCCGGAATCAGCTCGGTGGTCAGCTCAAGTCCCTGGCCTGGGGACTGCTGCACTTCGTGTCCGTCTCCGCGCTGCCGTTCTGTGTGGGGTTCGCCGTGCAGGCCGTGGTCGACCGCTCCGGGAGCCGGCTGGCCCAGACCGGCGGGCTGATGGTGCTGTGCGGGGCGGGCATCGCCGTGGGCGACACCTTCCTGCACCGGGCCGCCGTCACCAACTGGATCACGGCCGCCGCCCGCGTCCAGCAACTGCTGGCCCGCCAGGCCTCCCACCTCGGCTCGGCGCTGACCCGGCGGGTCGCGGCCGGTGAGGTCGTGGCCGTGTCGACGGGTGACGTCGAGAAGATCGGCTGGTTCGTGGAGGCGCTGTCCCGCTTCCTGGCCGCCGCGCTGACGATCGTCATCGTCTGCGTCGGCCTGTTCGTGTACCAGCCCGCGCTCGGTGTCGTCGTCGCCGTGGGCGTGCCCGTGCTGGCGGTCTCCGTGCTGCCGCTGCTGCCCCGCGCCACCCGGCGCGCCGACGTGCAGCGCGAGAAGGCGGGCCGTGCCACCGAACTCGCCTCCGACACCGTCGCCGGACTGCGGGTGCTGCGCGGCATCGGCGGCGAGGAACTGTTCCTCGACCGCTACCGCCGTGCCTCCCAGGAGGTCCGCCACGCGGCCGTGCGCAGTGCCCGGATGTGGGCGGTCATCTCCGCGATCCAGGTGCTGATGCCGGGTCTGCTGCTGATCGCGATCGTCTGGCACGGCGTGCAGCTGGCCCGCCAGGGCCGGATCACGGTGGGCGAACTGGTCACCGTCTACAGCGCGGTGATGGTCATGTCCTACCCGCTGCGGCACTTCGAGGAGATCGCCATGGCGTACTCCTTCTCCCGGCCCTCGGCCAAACGCGCCGCACACGTGCTGGCCCTGGAGCGGGTCACCGACACCGGGGGGACGCGCGCGGCCGAGGTACCCGCCGGGGATCTGTACGACCCGGACACCGGTCTGCTCGCCCCCTCCGGCCGGCTCACCGCCGTGGTGTGCGGCGACCCCGACGCGGCCGGACGGCTGGCGGAACGCCTCGGTGGACACCCCGCCGAGGCGGGCACCTCCGTGCTCCTGGACGGCGTACCACTCGACGAACTCCCCCTCGACTCGGCGCGCACCGCCGTCCTCGTCCAGGACAAGGACCCGGTGCTGCTGTCCGGTTCGCTGCGCGAGCTGCTCGACGTGCCCTCCTCGGGTGCGGTCGGCGCGGAGGAGGCCCTGGCCGCCGCGCAGTGCGGGGACGTGCTGGTGGCGCTCGTGCAGGGGTCGCTCGACACCGAGGACCCGATGGACGCCCGCATCACCGAACGCGGGCGCTCCCTCTCCGGCGGCCAGCGCCAACGGCTCGCCCTGGCACGGTCGTTGATCACGGACCCGGAGGTCCTCGTCCTGGACGAGCCGACCTCCGCCGTCGACTCCCACACCGAGGCCCGGATCGCCGACGGCGTACGGGAGTTGAGGACCGGCCGGACCACGGTGGTGTTCACCTCCTCGCCCCTGCTCCTGGACCACGCGGACCGGGTCGTGCTGGTGCACGAGGGCGAGGTCGTGGCGGTCGGCGCCCACCGCGACCTGCTCCGGAGCGAGCCCCGGTACCGAGCCGTGGTGACGCGCGAGACGGAGGAGGAGTCCGCGTCGCGCGATGAACACGCCTTGCTGAGGGGTGAGTTGGGATCCCGCGATGCCCCGCTTCGGGGTGCCGCGGAACACGGCGAGGCTCCCCTCCGGGGTACCTCGGACAACGACGACGCCTCCCTGCGAGGTGCCCTGGACGACGAAGC
This sequence comes from Streptomyces colwelliae, assembly GCF_048158785.1. NCBI lineage: Bacteria > Bacillati > Actinomycetota > Actinomycetes > Kitasatosporales > Streptomycetaceae > Streptomyces > Streptomyces colwelliae. The sequence continues at coordinate 26,184 of NZ_JBLTJC010000121.1, forward strand.
CGCTCTGCGGAGCGCACTGGAAGAAATCGAGGAGAGCGCATGATCGGCGTGGCGCCCCCGGCCTACGACCCGGCGGCCCCGACCACGGCGAACACCCTGCCGGTCGGCGCCCCCGCAACCGTACGGGCCTACGTGTCCGAACTGTTCCACCGGCATCGCCGTGCCTTCCTCCTTCTCGTCGCCGTGAATACGGTCGCCGTGGTCGCCTCGATGGTGGGCCCCTATCTGCTCGGCGATCTCGTCGAGCGGGTGTCGGACGGGGCTCGGGAACTCCATCTGGGCCTGACCATCGGGGTGTTCGTGGTCGCGCTCGCCGTCCAGGCCCTGTTCATCCGGCAGGTGCGGCTGCGGGGCGCGATGCTCGGCGAGCGGATGCTGGCCGACCTGCGCGAGGACTTCCTCGTCCGGTCGGTCGGGCTGCCCCCGGGTGTCCTCGAACGGGCGGGCACCGGCGACCTCCTGTCCCGCATCACCACCGACATCGACCGGCTCGCCAACGCGATGCGGGAAGCCGTGCCGCAACTGGCGATCGGTGTGGTGTGGGCGGTGCTGCTGCTCGGCGGTCTCGTCGTCACCGTGCCGCCGCTGGCGCCCGCCGTGCTGATCGCCGTACCGGTGCTGGTGATCGGCTGCCGCTGGTACTTCAAGCGCGCCCCGGCCGGCTACCGCTCGGAGGCGGCCGGGTACGCCGCCGTGGCCGCGGCCCTCGCCGAGACCGTGGACGCCGGCCGCACCGTCGAGTCCCACCGCCTCGGCGACCGGCGCGTCGCCCTCTCGGAACGCCGTGTCAAGGAGTGGACCGCCTGGGAGAACTACACGCTCTGGCTGCGGTCGGTGCTCTTCCCGGTCATCAACGTCACGCATGTCACGGTGCTCTGCTCGGTCCTGATGCTCGGCGGGGTGTTCGTCCTCCAAGGCTGGATCGGGGTGGGCGAACTGACGACGGGTGCCCTGATCGCGCAGATGCTCGTCGACCCGGTCAACCTGATCCTGCGCTGGTACGACGAGCTCCAGGTCGCCCAGGTCTCGCTGGCCCGGCTGGTCGGCGTCCGCGACATCGAGCCCGATGCCGGGGACGCCGGTCTGTCCCCCGAGGGCCGGGACGTACACGCGGACCGGGTGCACTTCGGCTACCGCGAGGGCGTCGACGTGCTCCGCAAGGTGTCCCTGGAGGTCGCGCCCGGCACCCGGCTGGCCCTGGTCGGCCCCTCGGGCGCGGGCAAGTCCACCCTGGGCAGGCTGCTCGCCGGCATCTACGCGCCCCGGGACGGCCGGATCACCCTCGGCGGCGCCGAACTGTCCCGGATGACCGCGGAGCACGTCCGCTCGCATGTGGCCCTCGTCAACCAGGAGCACCACGTCTTCGTGGGCTCCCTGCGCGACAACCTCCTCCTCGCCCGGACCGACGCGGGGGACGCCGAGCTGTGGGCGGCGCTGGGCGCGGTCGACGCGGACGGGTGGGCGCGGGCGCTGGACGAGGGCCTGGACACCGAGGTCGGCTCGGGCGGGCTGGCGCTCACCCCGGCCCAGGCCCAGCAGATCGCGCTGGCCCGGCTGGTGCTGGCGGACCCGCACACGCTGGTCCTGGACGAGGCGACCTCGCTCCTCGACCCGCGCGCGGCCCGCCACCTCGAACGCTCCCTGGCCCGCGTCCTCGACGGCCGCACGGTCGTCGCGATCGCCCACCGCCTGCACACCGCCCACGACGCGGACATCATCGCCGTCGTCGAGAACGGCCGCATCAGCGAGCTGGGCAGCCATGACGAGCTGGTGGCGGCGGAGGGGGCGTACGCGGCGCTCTGGCGGTCCTGGCACGGGTAGCTCCGCTGGTCGAGCGGTGACTGGGGTGCGGGTCGGTGGGG